>CAZTJP010000225.1:0-4204 GCA_964613895.1 uncultured Thiotrichales bacterium
TCGATATTGCGCCATGCCGGGTAGGACAGCAGCAGCGAGGACAACAAACCACCACTGCGCAACATCCAAAGAATGGCACCAATGGTCAGCCCCGTGGCGCCATATTTCACCGATGTGGTCATCATGCTGGCAGCGTCCGGCGCATTTCCCGCCAGTTCGTCGAGATTCAGCGGCAATATCATGGGCCGATAGTGGCTTTCCCATGCCGTATCGGGATGGCTGGTGTCCATGCTGGCCTCCTTGCGCAATTGATCCACAAAGTGCAGAAACTGGCGGGTAGCACTGTGGGTCTGGGTTTGCGAATCCTGGACCGGTAGCGAGATTTGCTGTTGCGGGTACTCGCGGTGCTGGTGCGCGTCCAGTGTCACTGGCGAAAAGGATACCGCCCGGGCCGGCGCCGGTCGCGGCTGGAGTCCGGCAATCGAAATTTCCGTATCGACTGGTGGTCGGGGTGTGACTGGCTGGTTTTGTGCTTCGACAGTGCCAGCGGTCACCGGCGTGGGTGCGATATCGTCGAATGGGGCGGCGCGTGAGCCGAAGGCGTCCTTGACTTCCAGCCGAATGGTGGCGACCGAAGCCTTGTTGGCGTTCGGACTGTCCGCACTGGCAGCTTCGATCGTCAGTGTGAGTTCACCGCTGAAACCCTCGGCGGGAGTGAAGATCAACTGTGCCAGCGCCTTGTTCAGGCTGCGTGTGTCGCCGACCAGGACGAGGCGGCTGGAGTGGTTGCCCGCGACGCTGTCCAGAGCGGCGTCGTCGGGCAGGGAGAGTTCTCCACTGGGCACGGAGATCTCCAGCCGCTGGACCGAGTCGTCGATATCGGCAATGACCACCGCCTGGCCGCTGGTGTTGCCGAGCGTGGCTGGGCGGCCAATGTTGTCGATCTCGACGTGGGTCGGCGCCACGATGGTTGCGGCATCATCCACCGCTGTGACATCGATCTCCAGGCGAGCGGAGACGAGGCTCATGTCCATGCCATCGAATACCTTGAAGGCCAGCCCGGCATAATGATCGCCATAGGCATTTGCTTCCGGCGTGTAGGTCAGTTTGCCGGCTGCGATATCTTCGATCGGAATGGTCTGGCCTGAATCGATCAGCTGACCATCCAGCCTGAGTTCGCCTTTTTCTGGTACCTGTTCGATGCGGATGGCAACGGCGGGATCGTGTTCTGCATCGGAGTAGGCGAAATCCTGCGGCCGGAAACGGTAACGTGTATCTTCATCCAGCTTGATCGTGGTGGTTTCGGCGACCGGCGCATCGTTGACTGCGTTGACCGTAATGGTCGCGGTCACCTTGCTACTTTGTGCTGCCACTGTCGCGCCATCTGCGGAGGCTTCCACATCAAAGCTGCCTGCGGCGGTGGAATCGGGTGACGGCATGAACTTCAGTCCCGCCTGGCCCTGGGCATAGGTGATGAAATCACCGTCGTTCACTGCCGTGACGCCATCGCTGAGATACAACCTACCGTTGGTGATGCCGCTGATTCTGAAATGGGTCACCTCCGCACCGTCATTGGCATTGCGGTCGATGACGATCGCTCCGGACTGTGTGTCCTCGTCAGTGGTGATGTTCATCACGGTCGGGGTATCAGCGATTGCGCTGACATGGACGACGAAGTTTTCCGTTCTCGTTGTGGTGCCGTCATCCACCGCTACGGTGATGGTTGCGTTGCCCGACATGTTGGCAGCCGGAGTTGCCTGAATCGTCCAGTGGCCCGAACCATGGTCGGTCAGTAGCAGATTGTGATCGGGAATCAGCGTCGGATCATCGGAACTGGCCGAAACCGTCAGGGATCCGGCAGCCGTCTCCGCATCAGCCACCGTAAAGGACAGCGGCATGGTGGCAGCGTCTTCATCGATGGTCTGATCCGCAATCGACGAAATCGTCGGTGCAGTATTCTCTGCCACGATGATGTCGAAGCGCTGTGATGGCGATGTGTCCACCCCGCCATTGGCCGTACCGCCCGAATCCGTTACCGACACGGTCACCGTTGCTGTCCCGCTTTGCCCATCGGCCACGGTGAAGGTCAGTTGCCCGTTGGCATCGATGGCCGGTGCCGCACTGAACAAGTCTGCATGGTCATTGGATACCGTATAGCTGAATGTCTGTCCGCTCTCGTCATTGCCACCACCGGGCAGCGCAGTCGCAAAGCCTGACACCACGTGTGCGCCCGACTCATAGGCTACCGACTGCTTGCCCAGCGTGGTGAAGGACGGTGCGTCGTTGACGGCGGTTCCGGTAAAACGCTTGCTGCCGGTCACCGCCGGGCTGATTCCGTCGGAAACCGATGTCGCGAGGGTGAAATCACCGTTGAAATCCGCAGCCGGCGTCAATGTCAGCCCCGCCAGCAGCGTATTCACATCCGCCACCGCGCCGCTGGCTGTCCAGACGCCTGTCCCGCTATCGAAGGTCGATGTCACTGCGCCGGAGGTTGCAGTATTGAGACTGCCTGCTGCCGGGTCGGACAGCGTCAACGTCACCGTGACATCGCTGTCGACGTCCGTGACGACAATATCGGTCAGGTTCAGCGCGATGTCTTCAAAGTAGAACTCTGCCGTACCGAAGTTGGTGGCGGTGGGGGCATCGTTCACCGCTGTCACCGCCACATCCCGTGTCAGGGTATTGCTGTCCAATGCCCCATCGTTGACGGTATAGGACACTGTGCGTGTCAGCGTCGAAGGGTTCTCGGAGGTATTTTGATAGGTCACTGCCCGCAGCGCGGCCTGATAGTTGGCCAAGGTATCACTACCCGAGAGCGTTAAAGTGCCTGTCGCTGAATCCCATGAACCGGTGATGTTGCCAGTATTGGCAAAGGCCAGCACGTCTTCATCGGACTGGTAGTTGCTGGTGATCTGGATAACAGCGGAATCGATGTTGATATCATCGACATCCGAGACCGTGACCGTGCTGGAAATGGCCGTTGCGGAATCGTTTTCGGTGTAGGCGAGGGCGGTACCCTCGACGGACGCCAGTACCGGTGCGTCGTTCACTGCATTGACCGTGATGGCCACAGTATCGGAATCTGTTGCCCCGCTGCTGTCGGTGGAAAGCACGGTCAACGTGTCGCCGCCATTGAAATTGGCATTGCCCTGATAGATCAGGGTGCCCAAGGCTGTATTGATATCGGCCAGTGAACCGGAAAGCGTCAGCGAAGCCGAGTCGTTGCTGCCGGAAGTAATTGTCGCAGCACCCTGGGTCACGTTCAAGACTCCGCTATTGACCGAGAGCTGAACGGTAGAGAGATTGTCATCGGCATCGGCTACAGAAATGCCGGTAATGGCCAGTGACGTATCCTCATCCACCGATTGCGCCCCTGGCACGGTATTGACCGGTGCATCGTTGACATTCGTCACCGTGATGGAAAACGTACCGGAAGTGGTGGTTGCACCATCCTCACCGCCATCAGCAAGCGTGAAAGAAAAACTGTCGCTGCTGGTTTGTGAGCCATCGTGGTCGTAGGTCAGATGACCTGTATCGACATCGGCCTGGGTAAAGGTATCGTGATTGGCAAGAGTGATCCCGCTCAACTTCAGTGTGCCGTTGGCAGGAATCGTGGTGACGGTGTAGGTCAGTCCCGGTCCACTGTCATCGATATCGCCCTCATTGAGCATTGCAGTGGTAATGGCATTGCCTGTTGATCCTTCGGCAAAGGTTGCTCCGGTATTGGTGGCTACTGTTGGCGCATCATTGACCGCCGTGACATCGACGGTCATCGTATAAGAAGAAGCCGAATCGACCGTACCATCGTTGACCGAAAAGCCAAAGCTGTCGTAGCCCGCACCATTAGCGTTGGCCGCTGGCACGAACTTCAGGTTACCGGCATCGATATCGGCTTTGGAAATGACCTGGTTCAGGGTCACATCCACCCCGGACAATTGCAGCGCCCCGGCGGTTTCCAGTGTGGTGATTTTCACCGATGCCAGGGTATCGCCATCGACATCGGCAAAGTTGAAGTCTGAGGCGGTGAAAATGTAGGCCGTGTCTTCGCTGGTGGTAACGGTGTTGTTGGCTGCGGTAGGGGTGTCGTTGACTGTCGTCACCGCCACATCCCGTGTCAGGGTATTGCTGTCCAATGCCCCATCGTTGACGGTATAGGACACTGTGCGTGTCAGCGTCGAAGGGTTCTCGGAGGTATTTTGATAGGTCACCGCCCGCAGCGCGGCCTGATAGTTGGCCAAGGTATCACTACCCGAGAGCGTTAAAG
>CAZTJP010000226.1:0-4201 GCA_964613895.1 uncultured Thiotrichales bacterium
TGACCCCGAGTTGACCGCGGGGGCTGACCCGGAGGGCTGGGGGTGGAGGGGGTTATCCCTGGTCGCCTACCTTTGCGGGTTGGCGCTGTGATTCGGGCAAGGCTTCGATATCGCAGGGGCCACGGTATTCCTCGGGGACATTGTCGGGGCACTGGCCACAGGCCTCGTTGCCGGGCACGGCAAAATCGATCTTGCGGGGATAGGGAAGGTTCAGCCCGTCCATGATGGCGACGAACGCTTCTTCCGAGCGGTCGTTCCCCAAACGCGGGTTGCGCGCCTTCTCTTGCCCGATCGTCGAGATCTGCCGTTGCTCATAGTCGTGGGCAGGATATACCAGGGTCTCATCCGGCAAGCTGAAAAACTTCTCGTGGATGCTGGCGTACAACGCTTTTGGATCACCGGACTGAAAATCCGTCCGCCCGCAAGCCTCGATCAGCAACGCATCGCCCGTGAACAACACCGGCTGCATGCCGTTATCGAAACGATAGGCATGATGTGTGCTGGTATGACCGGGCGTGAAAAGGGGATGCAACGTGATCGAGCCAACCTGGAAGGGCTTTCCCTCCTCCACGCCCAGATCGGCGCAGTCGAGCGCATCCATCGCCGGCACGACGATCTTGCTTCCCGCCAGCGCTCGCAGCTTGCGCGCTCCGGTCAGATGATCCGCATGAATATGGGTTTCCAGCGTATAGGCCAGCGTCAATCCAAGCTTGTTGACCGTCTCCAGATCGCGCTCCACCGTTTCGATGACAGGATCGATCAGCACCGCCTGGCTGGTCTCCTCGCAACCGAGCAAATAGGTGTAAGTACAGGAATCGGGTTCGAACAATTGACGAAAAATCATGGGATCCGCCTGGCTGAATCAAAGGTTGCCAGTATTATAACCAGCCGCATGCCGTTAACCCGAATTTCTCACAGGGCCACGCCTGCGACCACCCAATGCGGCGCGGGAACCATGACACGCCACCCGATGCAGGTCAGACAGGGGATTTGAGTTCGCTGTTGGAGAGGTGCAGCAGCAGGATATAACGGTCGCCATCGACCCGGCCTTCGAGAAAGCCGCGATAGGCGGTGCTGCCTCGCCGGAACACCAGGGGTTGCTTGCCACTCTTGCCGCCACCGAGCAACATCAGGCTGTCCATGTCGTGCAGTTTTTTCGCCATGCCATAGAGAAAATCGTAGGTCAGGCCGTTGATGTGGACGATTTGCAGTTTGGAGGAGAATACATAGCGGCGGATGGCCTCGGCGCGGGGGATTTTCTTGCCGGTCCAGCGCAGTGGAATATCGCCATCGACATTGGCTTCGGCCCGTTTTCGCGGGCGGCGCGTGCGCAGTTTGCCATCCGGTTCGAACAGCAACTCATTCTGTTGAATGTGATAAGTGACACGCTCGTCCTTGTCGATGTAGACGCGTGAGACATTCCATAAAAAACGGCCGAACAATTCCCGATCGACTTCCAGATCGCTTTCGATCAGCAATTGCGCCAGTTTTTCGGTATCGCCATCGGCGTGCTCGAGCAACGTGTCGTAATCGTGTTCGACCGTGCCCTTGAGAATCTTGCGCGTATAGGCCACGCCACCCTTGGGGCCGAGATAGCGCACCAGCCGGCGGGCGGTGACGCTTTCCGCCTTGACGACCGCATCACGCTGGCGGAAGTCGGTGAGATTGATATTGGCCATCCGTTCGTCCTCGTCTACAACAAGCCGAAATCGAGTTCGTCGCTGTCGGTTTCGTCATCGTCTTCCTCGGTGGCGGCGATCACCGCAGCTTGCTCCAGCGCGGCGTACTCGATGACGTTCTCGCGTGCGATCAGCAACCAGATGGTTTGGTCTTCACCTTGCAGTACGAAGGCCGGATCAGGGTGAATCCCGCCCCGGTAGCTGAAACGGGTTTTGAAAATCGCGCCATCGGCCAGCGTTTCGACGAATACCGGGTCCAACGCCTCGCTCTGCAGCGCATAGCTCAGCCGGATACTGTGATCGAGAAATTCCTCCATACTGGCGCGTGTGCTCAGCGTCAATCCGGTATCGAAGCTGGAGGAAACCTTTTGCAACGGTTCGCCATCGGGATCGACCGGCGTAATCTGCCCCCGGCTGACCCACTCACCATCCGGATTGAGATAACCCGAAGCGGTGCCGCCGTAAGGGATCAGCGTCTTGCCATCGTCCAACAGCGTCGCCAGTTCGCAAGGATCGCCCTGCTCGTCGAGCGTTTCGATCTTGCGCGCGCCATACAGCTTGCTGCGATCGACCTTGTGCAAGGCACAATCGAAGCTGGCCTGGTGGCCGCCATCGGTGAAATGAATGGTCAGTGATCGCGCCATCAGTCGGTGATCTTCAACAGTTGTCGGGTGGCCATCAGCGCTGCCGTGAATGCGCCCGGCCCTTCCTTCGCCGGGCAACAATATACGCCATGATCGTCGATATAGGCCTGCGCCGGCGGTTTGGCGGACTGGTTCCAGATCTGATCATAACTGAAGTGGTGTTCATCCAGCCAGTTGCGTATCGTCTCTGTCATCGTCTCGATCTGGCGGGCGGTTTTCAATTCTGAAAATCGCGAAGTCAATATCAGAATACGGGCCACGGACGCCAACTCGCGAGTGAATTCGACCGCGCCGTCGATCGGCTCGCCTATCCGGTTCTTGCCACGGCTGTAACGCCGGTCGGCCAGCACGCCATCGAGGTCGATGCAGACAGTCGGCTTGTCGGCGGTGTGAAAACGGGTTTTCCGAACGGCTGCTTTCTTCTCGACAGCCGCATCCTGCCGATGCGTCGTTCGGCGCGTCTTGCGCGGTGTCTCGTCCTGCGTCTCCGCCCGGGGTGGCGGCGGGCCGGGCACGACTTCCAGTATCGCATCGATAGCGGCATGTCCATCCAACCAGGGGTCATCCAACCACTCATCACCGCTCCAGAGGCGGCTGTAGTGTTCACGGCTGTGATGCAATCCGGGCAGACGAAACCAGGCGCCAAGACTGCCGGCGCGGACTTTCTTGGGAAAGGTTTCCGGTTCTTCATCCAGATTATTGCTTTCCCACTGGGTCACCATTTTCTTGGCGAGCATGTAGACATCTTCTGTCGGCGCCGGATGTTCGAACAAAACCCACAAGTGAAAACCGCCCGCGCCATTGGAGTCGAACAACAGCGGGTCATACCCCATGGTCTGGAATTGTCGCCACCATTCGAGTGCACCCAGCAGATTGCGACGGGCGTGATCCTCGGCCGAGACGGCGTTGGTATCGTGACAATCGATATCGATGCCCAGCCATTTGCTGGTACCTTCGCGAGATTTGGCGTGCAGGCCGATGATCTGCGGTTTGTGATGATGACGGCTGGCGAAATGGCGAGTGAGTTTGTCCAGCGTCACCATGTCGGCGCCGCGCATATCCTTGCGTGGCAGCGTCATCGCCTTGTAATCGCGGCCTTCGCGGCGGCGTTCAGCCGGTGTCAGCACCGTATACTGGCCCCAGACATCCTTGCGGTTCACCAAGCGTTGCATCGCCCATTCCGCCAGCTCGGGCGCGCGCTCCTTCCATTCCTCGCCGATGATTTCGTGCCGGGTTGCCATGACGCCAGTATACCCGAGCAGCAGTTCGCAGGACGAACCAAAAAACGGTTTTGTACGAAGCAGGATCGTTGACGTATCATCGCCGCCATGAACGCGCTGCTGGATAAAAGTAAGCTACGCCCTGTGCTTGGTGAATATTACCAGGGCAAGGCGAGCGAATGCATCACCGACCCGGCCATCCTCCGTCAGGTACGCATGCGGCGGCGGCAATTGGGACGCATGATGATGGCGTTCGACAAGGATACCGCCCAGCGCCGCATTCCCCCGGGTGAATATTTCATCAGCCGCAAGATCGATGGCGAATTCACTTGTTTGGTATATCGCAACGGCGAGGCTTTTAGCGTCAACCCCGGTGGCGTTGTCCGTTATGGCGCAAAATTCCATCGACAGGCCGCCCGCCAGCTCGAAAAAGCCGGCGTCGAATCCGCACTGCTGGGGGGTGAACTCTACGTCAATCGGCCAGACGGCAAGCGTCCGCGCGTCCACGACGTGGTGCGGGTGGCGCGCAAACCGGCCGACCAGGCTGCGGTGGACAGCCTCGGTTTCGGCATCTTCAATATCTATGATCTGGATGGCGTCGATCTGTCGATGCGCTATGCCGATGCCATCGAAAAACTGCGCGAGATTTTTGACGGGC
>CAZTJP010000227.1:0-4159 GCA_964613895.1 uncultured Thiotrichales bacterium
TGGCGTTCCATCTCCTGCTGCTGCTTGTCCATATAGTGGCCAATGGCCGCGCCGGCCGCCGCGCCGATGGCTGCGCCGCCAACCGTGGATTTGCGTTCGCCTTTCTGGTTGCCGAGTACGGCGCCAATGGCGGCACCCGCGACGGCGCCGATTTTGGCGCGCTGATTGGGGTCATCGACCGCGCAGCCGGATGCGAGAAACGCCACGCAGGTTGCGGCAGCAAGCGGTTTGAGCAAAGTGTTCATGTTCAACTCCTTGATTTTAAAGCCATATCGTAGTCTAGCCGAGCGCTGCTGAATCCTCGCTGAAACGGCAAGCGCCGGGTTGGCATGGGCGGCATGCTGCTTGATCCCGCCTCCAGTGCACGAGAGAATACGTAGTTGCCGGTGATTTGTCATTACCAAGGAATCAATATATGAAACCATTCAAACGATTACATGGCCTGTTGATCGTGCTGCTGATCCTGTCGTTCGCCAGCGCGCCGGCTGTGGCCGAAAAGTACGCGCCGCTGGGCCTGAAAACCCTGCAAGGCAAGCCTGCGAGCCTCGAACAATGGGTCGGCAAGGGCAAATGGGTGCTGGTCATGTTCTGGGCGATCCACTGCAAGTACTGCGAGATGAACAAGCCGGCCATCGAGGCATTCTATAAAAAGCACAAGGATCGTGATGCTGTCGTGGTTGGCGTCTCGATCGACGGCATGGACCAAATCGACGCCATACGGAAAAAACTGCGGCAATCACCGACCGCGTATCCCAACTACGTTGCTGATTTGTCACTGATGGCGCTCAACTATGAAGCCGCGGCGTTGGAACCCTTTCGTGGTACACCGACCTACTGGTTTTTCTCACCCAAGGGAGAGCTCAAGGCCGTCAATCCCGGCCCGGTGCGGCTCGAAGCGCTCGAGGCCTATATGGCGCGTTTCTCCAAAAACTGACGGCTTGCCACCCATCGCAACCACAATCAGGGAGCATAGCATTTGACACAGGAACGTCCGCCCAGCGCCACTTTGCTGATCCACTGCCCGGACCAGAAAGGGATTGTGATATCAGTCACTGAGTTTATCTTCAAGAACGGCGGTAATATCCTCCAGCTCGCCCAGCATGTCGATGCCGAAAAACAGGTGTTCTTCATGCGCATCGAATGGGATCTGAGCGACTTCATCATCCCGCAGGAGAAAATCGCCGAATATTTCGAAACACTGGTGGGCAAGCGATTCAGTATGCATTTCACGCTGCATTTCTCTACCACGGTGCCGCGCATGGCGCTGTTCGTCTCCCGCCTGCCGCATTGTTTCTACGACATTCTCGCGCGCTACGAAGCCGGGGAGTGGCAAGTCGAAATTCCGCTCATCATCAGCAACCATCGCGACCTGCAAGCGGTGGCCGAACGCCACGGCATCGCCTTTCATCATTTCCCTGTGACCGCCGACAACAAGGCGCAGCAGGAAGCGGCTGAACTGGCCCTGCTGGAGGAGCACCACATCGATTTCGTCGTGCTGGCGCGCTATATGCAAATTCTCAGTGACGACTTCGTGCGCGCCTTGCCCAACCGCATCATCAATATCCACCATTCCTTTTTGCCCGCCTTCGCCGGCGCACGCCCCTATCACGCCGCCCATGCCCGCGGCGTCAAACTCATTGGCGCCACCAGTCACTACGTCACCGCCGAGCTGGACGCCGGGCCGATCATCGAGCAGGACGTCACCTACGTCAGCCATGAGGATTCGGTCGATGCATTGATTCGCAAGGGGCGTGATCTGGAAAAAATCGTGCTTTCGCGGGCAGTCTGGCATCATTTGACCCACAACGTTTTGGTCTACGACAACAAGACCGTGATTTTTTAGCCACCCGAAGCATCGCCATGTCCGGAAATACCTTGGGAAAACTGTTCACCGTCACCAGCTTTGGCGAAAGTCACGGCCCGGCCATTGGCTGCATCGTCGATGGCTGCCCACCGGGCCTGGCGCTCAGCGAGGACGACCTGCAAGGTGATCTTGAGCGCCGCCGGCCGGGCAAGACCCGCCACACCACTCAGCGCCGCGAGCAGGACCGGGTGAAAATCCTTTCCGGCGTTTTCGAAGGCGTGACCACCGGCACCCCCATCGCGCTGCTGATCGAAAATACCGATCAGCGATCCAAGGATTACAGCAATATCATGGATCGCTTTCGGCCCGGCCATGCCGACTACACCTATTACAAGAAATACGGCTTGCGCGACTATCGCGGTGGTGGCCGTTCCTCGGCCCGCGAAACCGCCATGCGCGTCGCCGCTGGCGGCATTGCCAAAAAATACCTGCGCGAGCGTTACGGCGTGCGCATTCGGGGCTACCTGGCCGCGCTCGGCCCGATCCGCGCGGAAACCTTCGATTGGGACGAAGTGGAAAACAACCCCTTTTTCTGCCCCGACGCGGGCAAGGTGGCCGAAATGGAAGCCTATATGGACGCGCTGCGCAAGGAGGGCAACTCGGTTGGCGCACGCATCAATACCGTTGCCGAAGGCGTGCCACCCGGCTGGGGTGAACCGATCTTCGCCCGGCTGGATGCCGACATCGCCCATGCCATGATGTCGATCAACGCCGTCAAAGGCGTCGAAATCGGCGCCGGTTTCGCCAGCGTCGAACAAAAGGGTACTGAGCATCGCGACGAAATGACGCCGCAAGGATTCCTTGGCAACAACGCCGGCGGCGTGCTGGGCGGCATCTCCAGCGGCCAGAACATCGAAGTCAGCATCGCTCTCAAGGCCACTTCCAGCATTCGCATTCCCGGCCAGACCGTGAACCAGCGCGGCGAACCGGTGGAGATCGTCACCACCGGGCGGCACGACCCCTGCGTCGGCATCCGCGCCACCCCCATTGCCGAGGCGATGCTGGCCATCGTCCTCATGGATCACGCCCTGCGTCACCGCGCCCAGAATGCCGATGTCGTCACCGACATGCCCGATCTGCCCCCATCAGCCTGAGCGTCCCGCCCTGAACGCCTATTTCCGCCTATCCGCTTTCTACCTGTTCTACTTCGCCGGGCTGGGCGTTTTCATTCCCTACTGGAGTCTCTACCTGGGGGAGCAGGGCTTCAGCCCGCGCCAGACGGGCGAATTGATGGCCGCCATCATGGTGACCAAGGTCTTCGCCCCCTACCTGTGGGGCTGGCTGGCCGACCGCAGCGGCAACCGCCTCGCCATCGTCCGCAGCCTGTCCGCGCTGGCCGCCGGGCTGTTCGCGTTGGTGCTCTGGCGCCACGATTATGCCGCCTTGCTGGTCATCCTCACCCTGTTCAGCTTCTTCTGGCACGCCACCCTGCCACAGTTCGAAGCCATCACCCTCGACTACCTTGGCCCGCGGCGGGCGCGCTACAGCCACATCCGGCTGTGGGGCTCGGTCGGCTTCATCCTCGCCGTGGCCGGCATGGGGGCCGCCATCGACCACGGCGGCCTGGTTTGGCAACCGGCGCTGGTGGTCGCATTGCTCAGCCTGGTCTGGCTCACCACGCTGGCCGTGCGCGACAACCACGCCGCGCCCTTGCATCGCTCACACAGCGGCTCGGTCTGGACCGTGCTGCGACAACCCGTCGTCATCGCCTTTCTCGGCGCCTGCCTGCTGATGCAGGCCAGCCACGGGCCGTACTACACCTTCTTCAGCCTGTACCTGGCCCGCCACGGTTACAGCTCCGCCGCCACTGGCCAGCTCTGGGCGCTCGGCGTCATCGCCGAAATCGGCGTCTTCCTGCTCATGCACCGCTGGCTGCCCGCCATTGGCGCGCCACGCCTGTTCATGGCCGCCGCCTTCATCACCGCCATCCGCTGGCTACTGATCGGCGCCTGGGTTGATTCACTGATCGTCCTGATCGCCGCCCAAACCCTGCACGCCGCCAGCTACGGCCTGTTCCACGCCTCCGCCATGGAACTGCTGCAACACTACTTCCCCGGCCCGCTGCAAGGACGCGGCCAGGCACTCTACGCCGGCATTGGATTCGGCATCGGCAACGCCCTCGGCAGCCTCGCCGCTGGCGACATCTGGGATCGCTACAGCCCCGCCACAGCCTACTACCTGGCCTCACTGCTGTGCTTCATCGCATTCATCCTCGCCATCGCCGCCTGGCGCCACACGGATAGTGAAACAGCAGTTTAGCTACGCGACCCTGTGAGAAATCCGGGCTAGCGATTT
>CAZTJP010000228.1:0-4141 GCA_964613895.1 uncultured Thiotrichales bacterium
GCGAACCCCGCCAGGCCCGGAAGGGAGCAACGGTAGTGGTGGACTCGGGCGCCGGAGTGCGGCTGGTGCAGGTTCCTCTCTTTTGCTTCGCGCCGGCACGCCAACGACTATGAGTTACCAGGTTCTCGCCCGTAAATGGCGCCCCGCCAACTTCGATGAGATCGTCGGTCAGGAACATGTGCTGCGGGCGATGATCAATGCGCTCGACAACCAGCGCCTGCATCATGCCTATCTGTTCACCGGTACGCGTGGCGTCGGCAAGACGACGCTGGCGCGGATCCTGGCCAAATGCCTGAACTGCGAACAGGGCATTTCCTCCAAACCCTGCGGAACCTGCCGTGCCTGCACCGAGATTGCCGAAGGGCGGTTCGTCGATCTGATCGAGGTCGATGCCGCCTCGCGCACCAAGGTCGATGACACTCGCGAGCTGCTCGACAATGTGCAGTACGCCCCCAGCAGCGGGCGTTTCAAGGTCTACCTGATCGACGAAGTGCACATGCTCTCGACGCACAGCTTCAATGCGCTGCTGAAGACCCTCGAGGAGCCGCCGCCGCATGTGAAGTTCCTGCTGGCGACAACCGATCCGCAGAAGCTGCCGGTGACGGTGCTGTCGCGCTGTCTGCAATTCAATCTCAAGCGGGTGCCGGAAGACCTGATCGTGGCGCATCTGAAAAAGATCCTCGAGGCCGAATCGGTGCCATTCGACCCGCCGGCGCTGCGGGAACTGGCGCATGCCGCCGAGGGCAGTTTGCGCGATGCGCTGAGTCTGCTCGACCAGGGGATTGCCTTTGGCAACGGCGAGGTGCGCGAAGCCGAGATCGGCGCCATGCTGGGCAGTATCTCGCGCAGTCATCTGCAGGCCATCATCTCGGCGGTGGCGGAAGGTGATGCCGAAGCGGTGATGCAGCAGGTGGATGAACTGGCCGCCTTGTCGCCAGACTACGACGCGGTGCTCGCCGCGATGATCACCCTGTTGCATGACCTGGCGCTGGCCCAACACATTCCCGGCAGCCTCGAGATGCACGGCCTCGACGTGCATGAAATGAGCGCTATCGCCGCCAAAATGCTGCCCGAGGACATCCAGCTGTATTACGAGATCGCGCTGCGGGCGCGCCGTGATCTGCCATTGCTGCCCAATCCCCGGCATGGGCTGGAAATGGCCTTGCTGCGCATGCTGGCGTTTCGGCCCGAAAGCAGCGGTGAAGGTTCGGCATCGAAACCGCCCGCGGCTTCGGCGCCACCGGCGAGCGGCTCACGCCCGGGCTCCGGCCAGGCCGCTGCGGGTGCACATCCGGCCGGTATGAAAGCGATAGCTTCTCCGGCGTCTGCCACGCCGGCGCAGGCCGAAGCCGCGCCAGCCAGTGCGGTGAAGACCGAGCCCCGTCAGCCGGTGGCGGATGACGCCGATTGGGAAACGCTGCTGTCCGCCTTGCCGGTCAAGGGCATGACGCGCGCCCTGGCCACGCATTGCACGCTGGCCGGCCGTGATGACAAGGCAGTGACCCTGACCCTGGAAAAACGCCATGAATCACTGAAGACCGATGCCTGCGTCGCGCGGTTGCAAGCGGCGCTGGCCGAGCATTTTGGCGCCGACATCCAGCTCAAGGTGCAACTGAGCGAGCAAAGCCTGGATTCTCCGGCGGAACGCCGGCGGCAGCAGGACGCGCAGCGGCAGCATGAGGCCGAGACGGCGATTGCCGCCGATCCGGTGGTGGCCGACCTTCAAAAACAGTTTGGGGCTGATATCATACCGGGATCGATCACAGCTTCGCAGGAGAACCCATGAAAGGCGGACTTGGCAATATCATGAAACAGGCGCAGAAAATGCAGCAGGACATGCTGGCTGCGCAGGAAGAACTGGCTAAGACCGAAGTCACCGGCGAATCCGGCGGTGGCATGGTGCGCGTGGTCATGACCGGCAAGCATGAAGTCCGCCGCGTGGCGATCGACGACAGCCTGATCGGCGACGACAAGGACATGCTGGAAGATCTGGTGGCGGCCGCCATCAACGACGCAGTGCACAAGGTGGAGGAAACCACCCGCGAGAAGATGTCGGGCCTCACGGCTGGCTTGCCCGGCGGGCTGAACCTGCCGTTCTGATCGGCGGGTAGAGCGCCGATGGATGACACGCCGCTGCTGCAACGTCTGGTCGAGGCATTGCGCTGTCTGCCGGGCGTGGGCGCCAAGACGGCCCAGCGCATGGCGTTCCATCTGCTCGAGCGGGATCGCGCCGGGGCGCTCAATCTGGCGGCCATGCTGCGCCAGTCGGTCGAGGAGATCGGCGAATGCGAGCAGTGCCGCACCTTCACCGAACATCCGATCTGCGAGATCTGCGCCAATCCGGCGCGCGACCCGGCCCTGCTGTGCATCGTCGAACACCCGTCGGACGTGCTGGCTATCGAACAATCGGCCAGCTATCGCGGTTATTATTTCGTGCTGATGGGGCGGTTGTCGCCGCTGGACGGCATCGGCCCGGATGAACTGGGTTTCGATCGCCTGGAAAAACGCCTGCAAGGCGGTCAGGTCGAGGAAGTGATCCTGGCGACCAATCCGACCGTCGAAGGCGAGGTCACCGCCAACTTCATCCACGAAATGGCGCGCCATCTGGGCGTCAAGACCAGCCGCATCGCCCATGGTGTGCCCTTTGGCGGTGAACTCGAATACGTCGATGGCCAGACACTCGCCCACGCTTTCGAAGGGCGCACGCAGTATTGAGGCAAACCCTTATGACTGACTGTATTTTCTGCAAGATCGCCGCCGGAGAGATTCCGGCGGATATCGTTCATCAGAACGATGACGTGGTGGTGTTCCGCGATGTCAATCCGCAAGCACCCACCCATTTGCTGGCGATTCCGCGTCAGCATATCGCCACGCTCAACGACCTCGAGCCGGCGCATGCCGAGCTGGTGGGCAAGCTGTTTCTCGCCGGGCGTGAAGCAGCCCGTGCCGAAGGCATCGCCGAGGACGGCTATCGCACCGTCATCAACTGTGGGGAAAAGGCCGGCCAGACCGTGTTCCATCTCCATCTGCATATTCTGGGTGGACGCGGCATGCGCTGGCCGCCGGGCTGATGCAGGAAACGCTGATCATTCCGACGCGCGGGCGCGGAACCTACGACATCACGGCTGAGGTTGCCGCCGTGGTGACCGATGCGTCACCCGGCCCCGGGCTGGTGCATGTCTTCGTTCAGCACACCAGCGCCAGCCTGATGTTGTGCGAGAACGCCGACCCGGATGTGCGGCGTGACCTGGAGACCTTCATGGCGCAGCTCGCGCCCGATGGCGATCGCCGCTTTCTGCATCAGAGTGAAGGTCCGGACGATATGCCGGCGCATATTCGGTCGATCCTGACCGGCATGGATCTGACCATTCCACAGGCGTCAGGACGTTTGCTGCTTGGTACCTGGCAGGGCATCTACCTGTGGGAGCATCGCAGCGCACCACA
This sequence comes from uncultured Thiotrichales bacterium, assembly GCA_964613895.1. Classification (GTDB taxonomy): domain Bacteria; phylum Pseudomonadota; class Gammaproteobacteria; order UWMA-0217; family UWMA-0217; genus HyVt-560. Next base: position 3,445 of record CAZTJP010000228.1, read on the forward strand.
TCGGCGCCGGGTGATCGTCACCGTCATGCCCTCCGTGCGCTGAGTCGGGTTGGCCCGGTTGATCCACCGGGCGGCGTCGGGTTTTCCGGTCAGCCCATCATGCTGGACTTGAAGATGGCGCGGTGCACGTCGCCAATGCTGACGATGCCGACCAGCTTGCCATTTTCGGCTACCGGAATCCGGCGGAACTTGCGCAGCCACATCATCGAGGCTGCTTTCAGGCAGGGGATGTCCGGCGCGACCGAGGCGACGTTGGGCGTCATCAAATCCTTGACCGTCATATTGATGGTGCTGTTGTAGTTGCGCTCCATCTCCTCGAAATCCGGCTTGGTGTCATTCATCAGCTCGTTGAGGTCGGGGAACATGTGCTGGAGAATGTCTTTCTCCGAAATGATCCCCACCAGATTGTTCTCTTCATCGACAACCGGGGCGCCGCTGATGTGCTCCATCACCATCATCATGGCGAGATCCTTGACCGGCGTGTCCGGTGTGACGGTTTTGAGATTGGTGGTCATGATGTCTTTGACTTGCATGGAAGCTCCCCTGTATCGATTCAAATCCGGATTGGGTGCGGGATTCTAGCCCGGATTTCTCGCCGGGTCACGTGTACCCACGGGTTCAATACACGGCGAATTCCTGTTGACCGAATTTCCACCCGTCAACACCCCGGTTATCCTTAACCCGAATTTCTCACAGG
>CAZTJP010000229.1:0-4132 GCA_964613895.1 uncultured Thiotrichales bacterium
CCCCCTTCCAGTACACGGGCATTGAGGCCGTGCTTGTTCAGCAGGTAGGCGCCAGCGCGACTTTTACGACCATCCTCGCAGCAAACGACATAGTGATAGTTTCGATCCAGCTTGTCAGCCTTCAGGCGTAGAAACAGCAGCGGCAGGTTGATGCTGTTATCGAGATGATTCTGACTGTATTCGGTAGGCAGGCGTACATCGACCCAGCGTGCCTTGTTGCGGCTGACCAGGTCAGCGGCTTCCAGGAAATCGACTGTCTCGGTCAGGGGTTGTTGAATGATTTCCTCGAAATCGGCTTTGGGCATGTGGCGGATATGGCAGTCCGTCAAGGCGCGGATGGTGGCGTTGCGGGGTTCGCCCGACAACAGTGCATCCTCGCCAAATGTTTCCCCGGCGGAGAGTTGGGTCACCAGTGTGCCCTGAGGCATGCTCGGCGTGCTGCGCAATACGGCGGCGTTGCCCTTGGTGATCACGAAGAAACGGTCGCCCGGTTCACCCTGGGTGATGATGGTTTCACCTTCCTTGTATTTTTCGGGCTGCAGGCGTTGGAACATCTTGTGGATGCGTTCGGGGGGCAGTTTCTGGAAGATAGCGTTTTTCAGCAGTCTTCCCATCCAGTCATCGGCGGCGACTAGTGAGTCAGGGCGGATTTCATCGATGTCATAGTTGCCAGCCTGCTCCCAGCTCAACATCATTTCCAGGGAGGGGCTGTCGATTTTGAGGCAGATGCAGTCGGTTTTCGCGGTTGCCGTATGCTTGCGGGGCTGGTGATGGTCGAGTGGGCGCTGGGCTTCGGGGTCATCTCCCTTGATCAGGGTGGGCGTGCCGAGGCGGGAGCGAATGGAGATGCTGCCATGAAGCAGGTAGAAATGTGATTTGTCTTCCTGACCTTCGAGGAACAGCTTTTCTCCCCGGCGCAGATGAATCAGTCTCATCGACTCGGTCAGTACGTTGAAGTTCTTTTCGCTCAGGGTATTGAGTGGTGTGAGTTGGGCGATCTGGCCCCGGAATTGTGCGATGTCCATGCTTTTTGTTGTCGTTGTTGGCGCTGGACGGCAAGTATCACCCCGAAAGGTCGGGGCATGCCATGAACTGTGGCGAAAATCGGTGTAAACCGATGTGATCAGGAGTCCGGTATCTGCAGTTTCTGGCCGGGGCGGATGAGGTCTCCATGAAGCTTGTTGCTGGCCTTGATGCGGATGATGGGGATGCCGTAATGGCGCGCGATATGACTGAGTGTCTCGCCAGGCCGGACCCGATGCGTGAGTGACGCGACCTCGATCTTGTCGGCGATCTTCGCTTTGATGGCCTGATAGCGTGCTGCACTTTCGATGGGCAGCAGGACCTGTGATTGTTTGCCTGGTGGTGTGATGCCCCGTAGCATGCCGGCATTCATCTTGAGCACCAGTTCGGGGTCGATGTTGAGGCTCTTGGCCAGCCTTACCAGCGAGGTTCGACCGCCAACCGTAACGGTTTCGAAGTAGTTCGACGGATGGATCGGGTGCAATTTGATGCCGTAGATTTCCGGGTTTTCGAGAATCGAAACCACAGCAAGGAAACGGGGCACGTAACGCATGGTTTCCTTGGGCAGGCGCAGGTACCAGTAGTCTTCCGGCAGGCCCCTGCGGCGGTTGCGCTCCAGGGCGCGATGGACGGTGGCTTCGCCGGCATTGTAGGCGGCGAGTGTCAACAGCCAGTCTCCCTGGAACTCTTTGTTCAGTTGTTTGAGATAGGCAATGGCCGCATCGGTGGCGGCCAGTGGATCGCGGCGGCCGTCATACCACCAGTTGCGTTTCAGGCCATATTTTCCGGCAGTGGATTTGATGAATTGCCACAGGCCACCGGCACCGTGACGGGAAGTGGCGGAGGCAATGTATGCGCTTTCGACGATGGGCAAGGCGGCCAGTTCGACCGGTAGCGATGCTTTCTGCAGGGATCGGGTGATGTGGTAGAGATAGGGTTCGGCGCGTCGAGTGACTTTGTACAGGTATTCGGGGTGCTTGGTGTAGCGTTTGAGTTCTCGGCGAATTCGCGGGGACTCGGGGTCGTATGCCAGACTGAGATTGTTGCGAAAAAGGTCCCAGACTGTCTGGATGTCAGTTTGTGTGTCGTCGATGGGCGGGGCGCTGTCATGGTGTGTGGAGGTATCGACGAACACCGGAATCTTGAAGCTGTCCCATTCCTCGATCGGCGGGAAGATACTGGTGATGTCATCAGCGCCCCCGCTGACGGGCTTGTCGGGGATATCAGGCAGCGTGTCGCTGTTGGGTTTCACGTTGGGTGCCGTGGCGCAACTGGTCAGCAACAGGAAAGCAGCAACGGCAAATACGCGAGAATGGGTTTGCATGGAGGATTATCCTTGTTGGTGCGCGCCTACTATAACGTTTGTTCTGAATGATTTGTACCTTTTGTACCCTGAAATGTTCCGTTCAGTTCGGGTGCTGTTCCAGCCATTGTTCGACCAGCAAGGCGGCGGCTTGGCGATCGATTTCGGTTTTGTCGATGCGTTTATGGCGGCCCGCCTGGCGCATCCGTTTCAGTCGTGTTTCGGCATCGCGCGAGCTGAAGCTTTCGTCGATGAATTCGGTTTCCAGTTGATAGCGTTCTTCCAGGGATTGTGCGAATTGCCGGATCGGTGTTTCGAGGGCGGTTTTCTCTCCGCTATGGAGATTGGGCATGCCGATGATGAGGTGTTGGGGTTGCCATTCGGTCAGCAGTTGGTCGAGTTCGCGCCACAGGGTGTCGGGGGTTTGATAGCTGATGGTCGTCAGGGGGGAGGCGGTTCCGGTAGCGGTGATGCCCAGGGCGATGCCGATTCGGCGTAAGCCGAAATCGAATCCCATGACGGTTCGGATCGCGGAGGGGCGAGGCCCGGTTTCAGGCATGTCCAGGGTTGGCGTTCATCAGGTCGAGGTCGATGCCGAGCCGGGAGGCGGCTGAGCGCCAGCGTTCTTCGACGGGGAGGTCGAAGACGATGGCGGGGTCGGCCGGGGTGGTGAGCCAGGCGTTTGCCGATATCTCGCTTTCGAGTTGGCCGGCGCCCCAGCCAGCATAGCCAAGGATGTACAGTGCTTTTTCGGGGCCTTTGCCCGAGATGCTGTCTTCGATAATGTCCAAAGAGGCGGTTACGCCGAAGGAGGCGCCGACCTTCATGGTGGTGGACCAGGATTTTTCCGGGGTATGGATGATGAAGCCACGCTCGGGTTCGACCGGGCCACCGAAGTAGAGTGGCCAGTCTGGAATGTCTGTGGAGTCGTCGAACGGGATCTTTTGCTGGTTGAGCAGTTCGCGCACAGCCATTTGGGTGGGATGGTTGATGACGAAGCCGAGAGCGCCTTGTTCGCTGTGTTCACAGATCAGGGTGACTGTCTGGCTGAAGTTGGGATCGCGCATGTCAGGCATGGCGATCAGGAACTGGTTGACGAGGTTGAGGCTCATGCGGCCATTTAACCTGAATCGGGAGATAATTTCATCCCGCTTCGTCTGGATTTCTTGCTCGGTCTCGTTGTAAGGCAACCCTGTTCGTCAACAGAGCGTTGACGGGGCATCCGGCTCAGAAGCCTTCGGTGTTGAATTTCCAGGTTCGGGTGATCATCAATTGGTCATATTTTTGGCGCATTTCTCGCGGAAAGGGGGGGAAAGGTGAGGAGATTTTGACGATTTGTACAGCGGCCTGATCGAGTACCTGGCTGCCGGAGGAGATGGCGACCTGGACTTTGAGTACGGTTCCATCGTTGTCGAGCAGGACGTTGAGGATGAGTTTGCCGCTGATGCGTTCGCGTTTGGCTTCAACGGGGTAGTTGAGGTTACCGATACCTTCGACTTTGTTGACCCAGTCGTCGATATATTGGGCTTCGACGGCGCTTTTGGCGCTGAGCGCATCGATGAAGTGGATTTTCGGGCGTTTGGCGTAATGCTGCTGGCCTTGTTCGATTTCGGCAGCGAGGCGGGCGATTTCCATTTCCCGCTGGTTGATTTTTTCATTGGCGGGATGTGGGGTTTTCTTTTCCTTGAGCGTTTTTTCCTGGCTCTGGATTTTGGTTTTTGCCTTGGTGGTGTGGAGGAATTGCTGGGTTTGCAGCAGTTGGACTTGTTGCCGTTTGAGTTGCTGGGGTTTGGGGGCGAGTCCGGG
>CAZTJP010000230.1:0-4125 GCA_964613895.1 uncultured Thiotrichales bacterium
TCTTTATTCATTTCTTCGCACCTTGCGCAACCGCATCGAAATCCACCAGCAACCGTCCTCTGGACAGCCATTCGAGCGGAATCTCAACAACCTTGCCTTCGTCTTCCACGTTCAAATCAACCGTATTGTCATGGACACGCGCCACCGTCCCCACAAAATTTCGCCGGCCATCCAACGGCCGATCGAGACGCATCTTCACCCGCTCACCGACATAACGCTCGAAATGTGCCGCTGTCAGCAACGGACGCTCCAGACCCGGCGAGGAAACCTCCAGCGTATACGGTACATCGATGGGATTCTCCACATCCAGCACGCCACTGAGCTGATAACTCACCTTCGAACAGTCATCGACCGTGACGCCCGACACCTTGTCGATATACACCCGCAACAATGCCGAGGACTTGTAGGCCCGGAAATCGATACCCCAAAGTTCACATCCAAAACTTTGGACCACCGGCTCGATCAACAACTTCAAACTTTCGATTGACTCAAACCTCGCTGCACCTCTGGGCACAGTGCCCGCCAATCGGGCCACCATGCAAAAAGGAATAAAAAAAGGGCTCAAAGGCCCATTTCGAAAAGTCCACTTTTCACCGCACGACCGCTGCAACCAGCCAAGCCTTGCGGCCTTCCGCCACACAGCACCACCGCCATGTAACCGAACGGGCCGGGATTATAGGAACTCCCTTCCCTCAACGCAAGTGACGACGGCCGGCGGTAACCTCGGGATATGCGTCAAGGCCACATCCCGGCGATCGCCCGCCGGGAGCGTCCTGACGCAAACCGGCCCGGCCAACACGCCGGGCCAAAACGATCACTACTTCGCAGCCGACCCTTTTTGAGCGGCTCCTGCCGCGGGTTTACGTGACTGTGTAGTGTGCCCCTGCGACATGCCCGGCACCTTCTTGTACGGATAGCCGTAGGCCGAACGATTACCTTGCAGATACGGGTTATAGGGACGACCGGGATAAGGTTGGGGCCCATATCCGCCCCGGTACCCGTACCCGGGACCGAAATTGTTTCCCCAGGAAGGCGCAAAGCCGAAACCGCCCGGTCCACCGCCCCAGGGACCGCCCCCCCATGAAGGAGCAAACCCAAAACCCGGGCCACCGCCCCAACGTGGGCCGCCGCCCCAGTACGGTCCACCCCCCCAGTGAGGCCCGCCGCCCCAATACGGACCGCCACCCCAGTGATCCCAATCATCGTCACCCCACCACGCAAAAGCGGGTGAAGCCAGCATCGCGGCCAACACACAGCCACCCAGAATTTTCACAAAGGTTTTGGTCATCGCAGTTCTCCTTTCAGATTTGTCACAAATATTGGCAAGCCTCTCGGCATCACGAATGCAGCAAGCAGTTTCCACAGTTGGAAGTATATCCTACCTGACGATTCGAGGCAGTTCTTGTATGAGATCGAAGTGTGTATAGAATAGCGGCCTGTCACCTTACGCGGATCCGAAACCATGAAGCTCGATGTCATCATTGGCGAGCAAACCATTGCCATCAACGTACCCGATACACTGATCGAGGAAGCCCAGACATTCTTCGACAAAATGGACAACGACATGAACCGGGGATGGCAGATCAGCCGCCGCTGGGTCGATAACCCCGATACCGAGCAACGCTGCAAGATTGCAGCCGACCGGATACTTGGTGCGATAGAACTCGACAACCGGAAACTTGCTACCATGATGGCCGGTTACATTCTCAGCCGGGCCCCCAAAGTCTCCGCTGTCGACATCTCCACCAACGGCGAAATCGAAGAAACCCAATTGATCTTCAGTCAGGAAGCACCATAGCAGGCACCACTCAGCCACATGGTAATCCGTTACAGGATCCAGCCATCGATCTCGCTGGACAACTGCTTGATATCCACCTTGTCTGCCGAACCGAATCGCTCCAGCAACGTCACCAGGCGATCCTTCCAGTACGACCGGCCTTTCTCGACCACCGGCGCGAAATCCCCCATAGAGCCCGTTTCGAGATACTGCTCATAAGCCGCTACCAGTGATGACTGCAACGCACGACGCAAAGGCGTCAGCAGTGCAAAATAAAGATGAACCATTCTGGTATCACCCGATTCGAGAATACGCGGCCAGGTACTCAACGCATCTGCCAGATTATCCCGCAACGCCCGTACCCGATGCTCCACTGGCGTATCCGACACCCGCTGTAACATATCCCGCCAATCCTCCGGTAAACAACGCCCTGCCCCAATCTCCCCCAGCTCGTGCCACAACGCCAGATCGAGCTGCACCTCCGTCACCGCATCCAGTCCCTGCTCCAGTGCTCCCTCACCCGCGCCATCGAGACCAAACGCCTTCAACGCCCGCCCCATCGCATTGTCCGGACGATTCCAGCGCCACTCCTGAACACGCTCCCACATCAACCGCCGCAACGACTCATAGCGCAGAAACACCACCCCATCGCGACTCATGGCTGGCGGCGACGCCAGATCTCGCGCATATTCCCGGCCGGCCACCCAAACCGAATAACCATCGTGCAAGCGCCGCGACCGCACATCCGCCAGAAAAAAATGAGGAACGGACGCCTGCCCCAAACCGGCACTGTAAACCAGCCCCTCGCCCTCGAGCCGCTGATTGATGGCATCCTGCTCGAAAGGATCGAAATTCGCCCCGTCCAACTCGATCGGTACGAACTCCCGGTCGACGATCGCCTCCCAATACGACTCCCGATCACGCACCCAGCTACCCAGAGCCTCCTTGCCAGGATCCTCCTCCAAACCCAATCCCTGCTCCCAGCGATACAGCTCACGCATTTTCATGAGATAGGTGCACAACGTAAAACGTGCCGCATGACGAGCATCCGAAATATCGCAATTGTGCTGTACCGTCTTCACCAACTGATCGAGATCGACTGACATTGAAACCCCATAAAATGCCCAACAGGAACCGGACCAGCCCACTCGAAAAACCCTCGCAACAGTACAAGAAATTCCCGACTGTTCTGGTCAGGTATTTATGCTAGCATTTGCAACCCTCGGTAACCAGACAGAATTGCACCATGAGACTCAAGACCAAATGGGCCAACAAGGATAAGGAACGCTCGATCGAAGAAATCGCCAGCGCACTCGCCTTCACCATCTGGCGAATCGGCATGCAGGGCGTGCTCAACCTCGAAAATGAAAACTTCCAGACCGACACCCAATCCCAACGCGTCGATCTGGTCGACGAATTCGTCATCTTCCTCACCCACCTGACCGACCGCATCGCCTATCGGGAACTCGACGACGAGCAACGCTTCCGGCTCATCAAGGCACTGGCGCTTCGACTGGCACAATTCGACCACGAAGACAGACAACAGACAGACGGCCCCGGCGAATACCGTGACGCGTTCATCTCGCTGTTCAATGCCCGGATGGAAGATTATTCGGAATGCAAATGGACCCCGGAAGAAGGACCCGGGTTTTCAATGACACGTACCTTTGGCGATCACGTCACCAACAAAATGGGAGAACGCGACCGCAAATGGGTAACAACCTATATTCAGGATATCGAATCGCCCGAAGCCGAGAAGACACTCAAACGCGCAATCCGATCACTGTTCGGGTGGGAGATTTGAATCGCTTCAGCGCACCACCTGACAGTCGCGCAGGCAGTGCGCCGAACGGTGGAGCGGACTACTTGATCCAGGCCTCGTAGCCGTCGGTCTTCTTCGCCTGACCATCGGCATACCCGGCAGCATAAGCCTCGGTGACCCGCTGCTCTTCCCGCTCCGGATGCCCCAGATAGCCGCCCTGCCAACCAATGATGTAATCGGTGTCAACGCCCTTTTCTTCCATCTTGATGGTAGTTTCGCGGTACTCTTCATTCATAGTAGGTTCTCCTGCAAGTCAGGTTAAAAATTCTGTCCGGCGTGTATACAGCATTCAGAGAGCCGATACAACCGTCACCAGCAAACTGTTTCAACCCACCATGCACGCCAACACAGCCACAAAGGCGGGTTTCAAAATCAATCGGCGAATCCTAACGAATCCCGCACCTTGACTGAATATCCCCATAGAGGGACTTCCAGTGCGACCGATGACATCACGACTACGACCACCCAGTACGGTCTCCACAACATGAACCGGCGACAAATCCTGGCCCGGATTTCTCACAGGGGC
>CAZTJP010000231.1:0-4121 GCA_964613895.1 uncultured Thiotrichales bacterium
GCGGCCCCGATGATCGGCATGATGCGATCGTTCATGCCGTTTTAGATTCGGCCCGGCGCGGATAGGTTTTTTCGATGTATTTGGCGATCAGCGCGCGGAAATCCGCTGCGATGGTGTCGCCCTTGAGCGTGACATCCTTTTCGCCATCGATGTAGACGGGGGCGACCGGCTTTTCTCCGGTGCCGGGCAGGCTGATGCCAATGTTGGCCTGTTTGCTCTCGCCGGGACCATTGACCACGCAGCCCATGACCGCAACGGTCATGTTCTCCACACCGACATGGGATTGCCGCCAGCGCGGCATCTCCTCCCGCAGATGGTTCTGAATTTCCTCGGCCAGCCGTTGGAAATAGTCGCTGCTGGTCCGGCCGCAGCCAGGGCAGGAGACGACGGCGGGCGTGAAAGAGCGGAGCCCCAGGGCCTGCAGGATTTCCTGGGCTACGACCACTTCCTGCGAGCGTGCGCCACCTGGTTCCGGCGTCAGCGAGATCCGGATGGTGTCGCCGATGCCTTGTTGCAGCAGCACCGACAGTGCGGCGGTCGAGGCAACGATGCCTTTGCTGCCCATGCCCGCCTCGGTCAGCCCCAGGTGGAGGGCATAGCGTGATTCCCGCGCCAGCCTTTCATAGATACGAATCAGATCCTGTACACCGCTCATCTTGCATGACAGCACGATTCTGTCGGCAGCGAGTCCCAGGGTTTCCGCACGTTTGGCGCTGCCGATGGCCGATTCGATCAGCGCGTCGTCCTGAACCTGTTGCAGCGGTCGCGGATCAGCCCGGCGGGCATTCTCATCGAGTTTGCGGGCCAGCAGATCCTGGTCGAGCGAGCCCCAGTTGACCCCGATGCGTACCGGCTTGTCGTATTGACAGGCCAGCTCGATCATTTGCGCGAATTGTTCGTCGCGTCGCTTGCCGCGTCCGACGTTGCCCGGATTGATGCGGAACTTGGCGAGTGCCCGGGCACATTCGGGGAAACGGCTCAGCAGTTTATGGCCATTGAAATGAAAATCACCCACCAGCGGAACCTGGCAGTCCATCGCGGTCAGCCGTTCCCGAATTTCCGGTACAGCGCGTGCAGCGGCCTCATTGTTGACCGTGATACGTACCAGCTCGGAGCCGGCCCGCGCCAGTTCCGCGACCTGGGCAGCGGTGCGAATGGCATCGGCTGTATCGGTATTGGTCATCGATTGCACCACCACGGGCGCATCACCACCGATGACGACGCCAGCGACATCGACCGCATACCGGGATGGGGAGGCGTGGTTCGATGGCGGGGTTTGTCTAGCGGGAGCGGTCATTTTTCCGTGGGGTGGCGGGTAACAGAAGGGTGGCGAGTATAGCACCGTCGGCCGGCGTCAAACCATGAGCCGCCGGGACGACATACGACCGCGCCTTGCCGCCCAGCGCGGCGACGTGCCGCAGGTCCTGGTGCATGGACGAGGTGACCTCATCACCATCGTGTGGACCGTTTCTGGCGTGGATGATGGCGATATAGTCGCCCGCGGGGTGCCGGCGAGTATTGAGCCAGCCGAGAAAATTGCGATGTGTTTCGGGTGACAGGTCGGCAAGCAGTTTTCCGGCGCGTGAATATTGATGCTCTCCCGCTAGCCTGGCGAACATCCCCACCGGGCTGGCTGCCAGTTTTGAACCGGCGGCTGCCAGCCGGGTACCCAGGTTGGGTGAGGCAATCGTAATCAGCTGGCTGATGTGGAGATCGGGGAACAGCACCATGACCGTGCGCGCCACGATACCGCCCGCTGAATGGCCCACCAGACTGATGGGTTCCCGGGGGGCATAGCTCCGAATGGATTGCAGTGCTGCTCGAAGGTAACCGGCTTGGTAGAGAACCGGGGCATTGTCCGGCAGTTCCACCGTCAACAGCAGGTTGGCCCCTTCGGGTCGCTGGTTGGGGCCGATTGCCTGCCAGCCCCGAAACCGGTAGCCACCCGCATCACGCCAACCGCGTGCTTGCAGTGCAGCGAGTACGCCGCTGTTGCGCCAGATGGTTGCCGAAGAATGAAAGCCATGCACGAAAACAGCAATGTTTGCCTGAGCCACGCCGCTGCCGAGGATCAGTGCAACAATCAATGCCTTACGGCCGTGTTTCATGACAAGCGGTACAAACATCGGGAAGAGTGTCACAAAATGCAAGATTGGCTGGGAAAAATGTGAAGCCGAAACGGTCGGGCATTCTATAATTGGAACGAATCACAAATCAAAAGGGCTTTTGATACGACATACTTGGTGAAACCGGGGCGCGATGCGTTGCCGGTGGATGGTTGCGCCAGCAGGAAAGTTTTTGCTCGCCATCGGAAAACAACGCTTTCAGTCGTGTCATCGAAACAAGGGTAGTACCCGTTGAATATGCAAGTGAACCTCGGTCTCATCACCATTTGTTCGGTCGCGCCATCAGACCCTTGGTCTGGCGCTACGGCGGCAGCGCCAATGGAGCCGTGCGCATGATTGGCCTGGCCGGATTCGTCGTGGCCATGCTGCTGACCATGGTGCTCATGCCTTTCGTCAAACAGCTGGGCTATCGTTTCCAGATGGTGGATATCCCCAATGGACGAAAAGTACATTCCACACCGATCCCGCGGATTGGCGGGATTGCCATTGTCATCGGCGCGGCTGTTCCGTTGGTGATCTGGCTCGACCTCACCACCGCACTCAAGGGTTATCTGGCGGGAGCGGCGGTGATCCTGGTCTTTGGTATCCTCGATGACCGTTACGAACTGGGTTACAAGCTCAAGTTTGGCGCCCAGTTCCTCGCCGCTGTGCTGGCGGTGGTCTATGGCGGTGTCCATTTTCAGCAGCTGCATATCCATGGTCATTATCTGGCTTTCCCGGAGCCGATGGCGATCGCCATTACCTGCTTCTTCATTCTGGCGGCAGTCAATGCCATCAATTTTTCCGATGGGCTGGATGGTCTGGCGGGTGGCGTGGTGCTATTGAGCCTGTCGGCATTGATCGTGCTGGCGATACGGGTCGGCGCCAACGATATCGTACTGATCTGTGCGGTGCTGATTGGCAGTCTGCTCGGGTTTCTGCTGTTCAACAGCCATCCGGCACAAATCTTCATGGGTGACAGCGGCAGCCAGTTCTTGGGGTTCTCGCTGGCGGTGCTGACCGTCCATCTGATCCAGGATCGCACCGAATTGTTCAGCACTTTCTTGCCGTTGGGCCTGATCGGCCTGCCGCTTGCTGATGTGTTCCTGGTCATTGTTGCGCGGTTGATGCAGGGCAAGAGTCCTTTCAAACCCGACAAGAACCACATTCACCATCGCTTGATGGCCGTTGGCATGACCCAGTACGGTTCCGTGTTCGTGATCTATGTCCTGCAAGGACTGATCATTCTGGCGGTGATGGTGCAGCGCTATGCCGGTGATGGTTTCTATGTCATCTTCTTCCCATTCGTGGTGCTGTCGATCACTGGCCTGATGCTGTTCATCGAACGCTACGACTGTCTCCCACCCGTGCGGCACGTCAATGCGTTCATCCGTTTCCCCGCAGCTGTGTTCAAGCGTTTCAAGCGGCTGATCAACCAGTTCGATCTGGCGCGCTGGTCACGGCTGGTGTCGGTATCGCTGATCATTGGCTACCTGCTGCTGGGCTCGCTGGTCGCCAAGCCGGTTTCTGTCGAGGTTGGCGTTATCGCTGCTGCGCTGTTCGTTATGTTGATGATATTCCAGCCCGTGGATATCACCGAAAAGGTCTCCGGTTGGTTCACGCGCTTCATCTACTATCTGTCAGTCAGCGGTATCCTGTTTCTGGTCTATACCTCGCCCGGCTTCATCGAATATTTCAAACCTTACATGGATGTGCTGTTCGTTCTGCTCGCGCTGCTGATCATCATCGGTATCGAGTATTCCAACGATACACGCCTGTCAGCCAGACCGATCGACTTTCTGGTCGTGGTGACAGCATTCATTCTGTCCGGGCTCGGCGGCCAGACCTTCGATGGCCAACTTTATTGGATCGTCGCGGTACACCTGCTGGTGATTTTCTACGGTGTCGAACTGGCGCTGGTGTTCTACCGCGATACCAGGACTCTCAACTTCATACAAATCATGTTCTCCCTGCCGCTCGCCGTTCTGATGCTGCGCGGCGTATTCTTCTAACCCG
>CAZTJP010000232.1:0-4070 GCA_964613895.1 uncultured Thiotrichales bacterium
CGGATGTTGCCGATGGCTGCCCTCTGCTTTGCTCGGAAATCACCCCGGTCAGGCGGATGGAATCCGCCGTGTCACCGGTCGTTCGTGTCGCGGCGCCCACGCTTTGCAGCCACAGGCACAAAAGGCAGCAACCGAATCCAGGCATCAGCCTGGTCATGAAAGTACTCAATGAAATTCCAGCCCTGGTTCCATCCCGGCAATGTTCCTGTGGATTGTCTCATCCAGCATTCCAGGGAACTTCCAGGATAATATTTTGTTCAAAATTTCGTGTGGCCAACTGCAACCCGACCCACGAACAGGCATTCCAGCCATCCCCAAACAGCCGGATAAAAAGCGCGGCTATTCTCACATATCTGGCTCGAGCCGGCAGGTTGGGTCATCGGTTTTGCTACGGAAATCTCAAAATCCACGCCTTCGACCCTCATCCTTCCATTGAAAACCACCCCAGCCTGAACTACATAGTAGGTATACTCCACGGCCGCCCAGAGGATATCCGCCATGGCATCGCTACTTCCCCCCCGGCAGATCGAAACACTCGCGGCGCACCATTCATCGGCTGAAGAACTGCTCGCGGGCTTGCTCTCCCAACCGGAAGAGACCGGCATCGTCGGGCGGCAGCTGATTTATCTGCTGCTCAGCGCCGGGCTTGCTCCTGCCCGCCGCAACCGGCGCGCGCCAAGCCTCCCCGGCACGACATCCAAACCCCACTGATACGGCCATTTATGGCATCATGCAGCTATTTGGTCAACCAGGGCCACATGATGCTGTCGCCACTGACGATCGGACCCTTCCGCTTCGAGAACAACCTTGCTCTGGCGCCCATGGCGGGCATTACCGACCTGCCGTCGAGACGTCTGGCTCGACACTACGGCGCCGGCCTGGTGATTGGTGAAATGGTGGCCGCCAACCCGCAAACCCGACACAGCCGAAAGTCGGTGCTGCGCTGCGCCATCGATGGAGACACCGCGCCCGTCATCCGCCAGATCGTGGGCAACGATCCAGCCATCATGGCCGAAGCCGCGCGCCACAATGTCGCCAACGGTGCGGATATCATTGACATCAACATGGGCTGCCCGGCCAAAAAAGTATGCCGCAAATCCGCCGGATCCGCGCTGCTCGCCGATGAAGCCCTGGTTGCCCGCCTGCTGACCGCCGTGGTCCAGTCAGTCGATGCGCCGGTCACACTGAAAATCCGCACCGGCATCGACCGGCAATCGGTCAATGCGCTACAAATCGCCCGGATCGCCGAAGACTGCGGCGTACAATTGCTCACCATCCATGGACGTACCCGCGCGGACAAGTTCAACGGCCAGGCCGAATACGACACCATTGCCGACGTTTGCCGTCAGGTATCCATTCCCGTCCTCGCCAATGGCGATATCGACAGCCCGGAAAAAGCGCGCCATGTGCTGCAAGTCACCGGCGCGGCCGGTTTGATGATCGGTCGCGCGGCACGAGGCCGCCCCTGGATCTTTCGGGAGATCGCCCACTTCCTGACAACGGGCCACCGGCTTCCCGCGCCCAATCTCAGGGAAATCGCCGATGTCCTGCTCACGCATGTACGAGAACTCCACCACTTCTACGGTGAACCGGCCGGAATCCGCATCGCCCGCAAACATATTGGCTGGTATCTGGGGCAGTTCCCGTTTTTCAGGTCATGGCGCGCCACCATCAACCAGCTCGAAACCGCGCAGCAGCAGCTATCCACCCTTCAAGCCGTACTCGAAGACGTCGAGCCGCCCGACCGAGCGAACGCCAGTCAGTGCGCCGTATTGGGCGGCCGCAACCGTAATCCTGTGAGAAATTCGGGCTACACCCTATGAAATCCGTAACACACCCACTCCTGGTACTGCTACTCGGGCTCACCACCGCCTGCACGCAGGGCTCGAATCCCGCACAAACCGCAGCCTCACGCGCAGACGGGCGACTCCAACCCGCGACCGATGCCAGCCTGACACAATGGTTCCGAAAAGCGCTGGCCCAAAACCCTGCCGCTGTAGCGCTCACCACCGAAGACGCATCGGGGCCAAGTGACACAGCGCAGGCTGCTGCCGCCACCGGTGGAGATTTCTCTACCACCACTTTGCAGGAAACGGGTGTCGACGAAGCGGATCGGATCAAGACCGACGGACAAACCCTGTACGCCATCTATCATCGAGCATCCGATGCCCTGTTCCCTGCGGATACCGATTCCACGAAACCCGTCATCGATCACCCGGGACAAACGGAACAGGGCATCCGAATCATGCAACCCCTGAATGGCGGCCCCGCCCTGCAGGAAATCAACCGGATCCCGTTCACCGGTGGGGCTGGCATCCTGCGCGGCCTTTATCTCACCAGTGACCAACAAACCCTGCTGGCACTGTCCTCCGGCAATGACAACTATCAGCCAGACTGGTTCTTTCCCGGTGGCTTCATCCACCAAACCACCCGGGTATCCTGGATCGACGTCAGCAACCCGGCAGTAGCATC
The DNA here is from genome assembly GCA_964613895.1 of uncultured Thiotrichales bacterium. Classification (GTDB taxonomy): domain Bacteria; phylum Pseudomonadota; class Gammaproteobacteria; order UWMA-0217; family UWMA-0217; genus HyVt-560. The sequence continues at coordinate 2,473 of CAZTJP010000232.1, forward strand.
GGTGAGTCACCAGCTGGATTTCGATGGTGCCCTGGTGGCGAGCCGCAAAATCAAGGATGTCATGTATCTGGTATTGCGGCACTATCCCCCAATCGCCGCCGATGCCAACCTCTCACAAGTCGAAGCCGCCGATCTGTTGCCCCGGGCGACGCTCGACCGCCAGCCGCCACAGCCTGCCGTCACTGCGGAACATTGCTATATCCAGCCCGACAATCCAAACACCGACGCCGACGTCATCACCCTGATCGCGATCGACCTGAAAGCCACAACGCCGCAGTTCAACAGTGTCTGTTATGTCGGCGCCTCCGAAGCGCTCTACGCCTCGACCAGAGCACTCTACCTCGCCACCACCCGCTGGCAATATCGCATCGAAGGCGACGTCGCACTGTATGACCCACGCACCACCACCGACATTCACAAGTTTGCCCTCGATGGCACAAAACTGCTTTATCGGGGCTCCGCCGAAATCGGTGGACACCTCGGCTACCAGCAGGACCGCAAGTCCTTCCGCATGAGCGAATCCGCCGATGGCCGCTACTTCCGCATCGTCACCTACAACGAACAGCGGCCCTGGATTCTGGCGGCACAACCGGCAGCCGGCACCGACAGTACCACGCCGCCCGACCATCGTGACGACTCTCCGGTCATGCTTTCCATCCTCGAAGAAGCGCCGGATCGCGCGGCCCTGAAAATCGTGTCGCAGCTCCCCAATGACCGTCGCCCCACTCCCATCGGCGCGCCAGCAGAACAGCTCTACGCCAGCCGTTTCATTGGCGACCGCGCTTACCTGGTAACCTATCGAACCACCGACCCGCTCTATATCCTCGACCTCGCAGACCCTGCCGACCCCTTCATCGCCGGAGCATTGAAAGTCCCCGGCTATTCCGACTTCCTCTACAGCGTCGAACCCAACCTGATCCTGGGTCTCGGCAAAGACGCTGTTTCCACCCCGGACAATCCCTCCAACTTTCGGGGTGGCGCCTGGTACCAGGGACTCAAACTGTCATTGATCGACGTCAGCGACCCTGCCCATCCCCGTGAAACCGACCGCCTCCTCCTCGGCAAGCGCGGTACGGAATCGGAAGCCTTGCATGACCACCACGCTCTGATGAAGCTGAAGGTCAGTGCCTCGGGCATCACCCGGATCGCCATCCCGGTCGAACTGCATGACACCCCGCTCAGCCATACCGACACACCAAGCAGCTACTACGGCTACACCCATTCCGGCCTCTATCGTTTCGAAATCGCCCCGCAGACCCAGACGATCCACCCGCTGCCAGCGTTGATCACCCATCGACGTGAGCAGGACAAGCGCCCACCACCCAGCCAAGGCAATCGAAGCCTCCTCATTGGCGACAACCTCCATTTCCTGCAAGACGGAAAATTCTGGTCACAAGACTGGTCCGGCCTCACCGGCGTGATCGGCCCCCAATAGCCTCACCATTGGACAAACGCCTGACCGCTCGTACCACCAGCCACAGAAAAAGCAGCGGAAATACAATCGTTTGGAAAATGAAGATCACGATCAGATCGATCGCATGCTCGGTTGCCCGCGAAGCAATATCCCCCAGCCGGCGCATCCGGTCTGCGAGATTAAC
>CAZTJP010000233.1:0-4024 GCA_964613895.1 uncultured Thiotrichales bacterium
TAGTATTTTGGTCTGAAAAGGAATCAGATCTAGAAACAATTGTACCAAGCCTATTTGATGATACTCACGTCGACGATCCAGATAACAATACAGAAAAGGTAGCTGCGTTACTCAATTCGATCCGGTCGGGAAGATGGGTAAAAGATGAGGCAAGAATACGTTTTTTTGTGCTGTCACTTTTTGCTCCAAACCCCGGCCGGTTAGCTGTCAGGAATTGGCACGTCACCACCGTGGGCGAATTGGCCAAGCACATTGTGCAACATTTTGAAGATATCCGGATCGTCACAAATACCCCCGGTGATTCCAATTTCTTACCATTACCCGACTTACTAAGGGCGACGGCTCGAAGAGGGAAAACAAAGTCTGATACTGACTCCAATATTCAGACCAGGCTCGCAGGCGAAACCCTGCGCGCCATTCTCGAAGGCCTGCCTTATCCGCACACCCTGCTGGCGGCGGTGGTGCAGCGCAGTCGCGCCGAGCGTGAAATCACCTATCCTCGTGCCGCTTTGATCAAGGGCTGCATCAATCGTTCAACCCGTTATTCGAACCCTGACCTGATGGAGGAACTCAAAGTGTCATTGGACCCCGACAATCGCAACCCCGGCTACCGGCTGGGACGGCTGTTCGCCGTGCTGGAAAAAATCCAGGAAGAGGCCAACCCCGGTATCAACGCCACTATCCGCGACCGCTATTACGGCTCGGCATCGAGTACCCCGGTGGCGGTCTTTCCGACCCTGATCAAACTGTCCAAGCACCATCTGAGCAAGCTGGAGAATCGGGGTAGGGAGGTGAACTTCGAACGCCTTCTGGGCGAGATCGTCGCCGGCCTCGACGATTTTCCGCCGCATCTCTCACTGGAGGATCAGGGTCGCTTCGCCATTGGCTACTACCACCAGCGTCAGGACTTTTTCAGGAAACGCGAAACTGAATCCGAAACCGCAACCCAAGGAGCTGAACAATGAGTCTGGAAAGCCGCTACGATTTCGTCCTGCTGTTCGATGTGAAAGACGGCAACCCCAATGGCGATCCCGATGCCGGCAACCTGCCGCGCGTCGATGCCGAAACCGGCCAGGGCCTGGTCACGGATGTCAGCCTCAAGCGCAAGGTGCGCAACTATGTGGGGCTGGTGAAGGAGGAACAGCCGCCCTATGAGATCTATGTGAAGGAAAAGGCCATCCTCAACCAGCAACACGAGCGGGCTTACGAGGCCATCGGCGCCGGAGATCTCTTGCAAGGCAGGGGCAGGAAACGTATTGGCGGAGACAAGGTGGACGAAGCCCGCCAGTGGATGTGCCGGAACTTCTTCGATGTGCGCACCTTCGGCGCGGTCATGTCCACCGGCGTCAACTGTGGGCAGGTGCGCGGCCCGGTGCAGCTCACGTTCGCCCGTTCCATCGATCCCATCTTCACCCAGGAGCATTCTATCACTCGCATGGCCGTGGCCACCGAAGCCGAAGCGGAAAAACAGGAGGGCGACAACCGTACCATGGGCCGAAAGCACACCGTCCCCTACGGCCTTTACCGTGCCCACGGCTTCATCTCCGCGCCACTGAGCGGCCAGACCGGCTTTTCCGACGAGGATCTGCAACTGTTCTGGGAGGCGCTGGCCAATATGTTCGAGCACGACCGCTCCGCGGCGCGTGGTGAGATGGCGACCCGGGGGCTGTATGTGTTCAAGCACGCTGGCACGCTGGGCAATGCCCATGCCCACGACCTGTTCGAAAGGATCCGCGTCGAACGCAAGGAGGGCGTAGCGGTGCCACGCGGCTTCGGGGACTATGAAATCACTGTCGATGACGCTGATCTTCCCCAAGGCGTCACACTGGAGCGCAGGTTGGGTTGACTGGATGCAACCGGAACCCCTCATGCTCTCGGCGCTGCAACACTACAGCTATTGCCCACGCCAGTGCGCCCTGATCCACCAGGAACAGAGCTTCGACGACAACGCGTTCACGCTGCGCGGGCAGCGCGCGCACCGGCGCGTGGACAGTGGCGAGATCACGGTGGAGGAGGGCGCGCGGGTGCTGCGCGCCCTGCCTCTCTACAGTGAGCGGCTCGGCCTGGTCGGCAAGGCCGATGTGGTGGAATTCCTTTCCGACGGGACGCCCTATCCGGTGGAATATAAGCAGGGGAGGCGCCACAAACGCGAGCACGACGACCTTCAGCTTGCCGCCCAGGCCCTCTGCCTGGAAGAGATGACCGGACGCGAAGTGCCGGAAGGGGCCATCTACCACCACAAGAGCCGTCGCCGCCGGGCGGTCGGGATCACGCCCGCACTGCGCCAACGGGTTGAGGAAGTGGCCGGTGCCATCCGCCGGATGCTCGATCAGGGCGGGTTGCCGCCGCCGGTGGATGATCCAGGGCTCTGCCGTGCCTGCTCATTGCACGAGATATGCCAGCCCGAGCTGGTGCGTGCCGGCCAACGGATACAGACACTGCGCCGGACCCTGTTCGACACGGACAAGCCGATGTGAAGCAGTTGCTCAACACCCTCTACGTCACCACCGACGGCGCTTGGCTGCGACTGGAGGGTGAAACCCTGGTGGTCATGATCGACAAGGAAAAGCGCCTGCAAGTGCCGTTGCACCATCTGGGCGGGATCGTCTGTATCGGCCGCGTCAACCTCAGCAGCACCCTCATGGAGCGGTGCATGGAAGACGGCCGCGGCATTGTCTGGTTGACCGAGAGCGGCCGGTTCCAGGCGCGGGTGGAGGGGCCGGTGAGTGGCAACATCCTGCTGCGGCAGGCGCAATACCGGGCGGCGGACGACCCTACAAAGACACTGGAACTGGCTCGTGTCTTCATTGCTGGCAAGTTACGCAACAGCCGCCAGGTATTGTTGCGCAGCGCTCGTGACAACAAGGTGACCGGGGAGGTGGAGGCCTTGAAAGGGGCGGCCAAGGCCATCGCCATCGATCTGCGCAACCTCGAACATGCCGGTGACCTCGATACGGTACGTGGCCTGGAAGGAAACAGCGCCCGAGTCTATTTCGAGCAAGTCGACTTGATGATCCGCAGTGCCGTGCGTAATGACTTCCATTTCGGGCAGCGCAATCGCCGCCCACCCCGTGATCCGGTCAACGCCCTGTTCTCCTTCCTGTATGCGCTCTTGCTCACCGATTGCCGTAGCGCCCTGGAGGCCGTGGGGCTGGACCCCCAACTGGGGTTTCTGCATGCCCTGCGTCCCGGCCGGCCGGCGCTGGCCTTGGACCTGCTCGAAGAATTCCGCGCCCTGTTCGGTGACCGCCTGGCCTTCACCCTGATCAACCGGGGTCAGATCACCCGCAAGGACTTCGATTTCAACCCCGGAGGGGCGGTCCTCCTGAACGACCGGGGGCGCAAGACCGTGTTGGTGGCCTATCAGGAACGGAAGAAGGAACGGCTCACCCATCCGGTGTTGGAACAGAAGATCGAAATCGGGCTGCTTCCCCTGCTCCAGGCCCGGTTTCTTGCGCGGCACTTGCGTGGTGACATCCAAACCTATATCCCGTATCTACAGAAATAGAATGCGCCTCATGTTGATCCTCGTCACCTACGATGTTTCCACGGAAACGGCGGCTGGACGCCGCCGCCTGAGACGTGTCGCCAAGGTATGTCAGAACTATGGCCAACGGGTACAGAAATCCGTCTTCGAGTGTCGGGTCGATGTAGCGACCTATGAAATCCTCGAAGAGAATCTGCTCGCGGAAATCGACGAGGAAGAGGACAATCTACGCCTGTACCGGCTGACCGAGCCGCTGGAACGCAACATCAAAGAGTTTGGCCGCTTCCAGGCCACCGACTTCGATGCCCCGCTCATCGTATGAGCGCGAACCTCAAGCGATAGTCGCGTTGCTCACCTGTTCGCGATCAAGGCAACAAATTGATGCATAAGTGTTTTTTGAAAAATGTGGCACGTTCTCTCCGACATGTGTGGGATATCGGGACAGGGTTCGCGCTTTTCTTCGTGGCTCGTCAATACTATCATCGAGTTGCGCTTGGACTGTTCCCCCGCCTCAATGAGGCGGGGGCGGATTGAAAC
>CAZTJP010000234.1:0-4005 GCA_964613895.1 uncultured Thiotrichales bacterium
ATGGCGCCCCCTCGCTGGCGGCCGGCAAACACCAGAAACTGATACCCGGGCTCGCAGAGCACAGTGATTACCGGCCAGTCGCTCGACCTGCCGGCATCCCCTCCGACCAATCGATGGAGCAGCAAGGGCTGAAGATCGGGCGAATCCTGATCCAGGCCAATAATATCTTCGATACCGGCAACCCCCGCGAAAACACCCGCCTGTTCCGTCTCGGCAACCGCCTCCATGTCAAGACCCGTCCAGCCACCATCCGCCGATACCTGTTGTTCAGAAGTGGGGACCGATATCGCGGCCGGCTGCTCTCTGAGAGCGAGCGCCTGCTGCGTCAACGGCGTTATCTGCATGATGCCCGTATCCGTCCTGTACGCATCCACGACGGCCTGGTCGATATCGAGGTCATCACCGATGATGTCTGGACGCTCAAGCCCGGCATCTCTTTCGGGCGCGCGGGCGGCAAGAACACGGCTGCGATCGAGTTCGAGGAAATCAACCTGCTCGGCCGCGGCGCCGCCATCACCCTCTCGGATCGCAAAGGTATCGACCGCGACTCCCTGTCTTTCACCTACCATGACCCCACCGTCGGTTACAGTTGGTGGGATCTGTTTCTCGGCTATTCGGACAACAGTGACGGCAAGTCGCAGGCCGTCAGCCTGCAACGCCCCTTCTACGCACTCGACAGCCGTTGGTCCGCCGAACTCTCATGGCAGCGGTTCGAGCGGACCGAACCGCGTTACGATCTTGGCCGGGTGATCGATGAATACCAGGCCGATCAGCATTTCCTCAAACTGGGATACGGCTGGTCTGGCGGGCTCCAGCGCGGCTGGACCAGCCGCTGGCGCGCCGGTGCCACCATGGACGAAAACCTGTTCAGCCGCACTGCCTCGACCCATCACCTGCCCGCCGATCGCACTCTGATCTATCCCTGGCTTTCGTGGACACGGGAAGAAGCGCGTTATTACAAGGATCACAATCGCGATCAGATCAACCGCACGGAGGACGTCGCACTGGGCTGGAAGATGCATTTCCTGGCGGGATACGCAAGCCGTGGATTCGGCGCCGATCGCGACAGCCTGATCCTGCGCAGTTCGTTGCGCAAGGCCGAACGATTTGCCGACCGACGAACCCTGAACTGGCAGGCCGCCTTGCAGGGACGCCATGAACACGACCGCTGGGCCAATGTCATTTTCAACACCCGGCTGAGCTACCACGATCGACAGTCTTCGCACCGCACCTTCTACGCCGCCTTCGGCGCCGACGCCACCAGCCGGCTGGACGATGATGACCAAGTGCTGCTGGGTGGTGATTCCGGGCTGCGTGGTTACCCGCTTCGTTATCAGGCTGGCAGAGGCCGCTGGCTGCTGACGCTCGAACAACGGTTCTTCAGCCGCTGGTACCCCTTTCGTCTGTTCAACGTTGGCGGCGCGGTATTCGCCGATGTCGGCCGCACCTGGGGGCGTCGCCAGGACACCAGGGACTCGCTCGGCATACTCAAGGATGTGGGATTCGGCCTGCGCCTGGGCAACTCACGCTCCGGGCTGGGCAGTGTGATCCATCTCGACTTCGCCTTCCCGCTGGATGGTGATGACAGCCTCGACAAGGTTCAGTTTCTGGTGGTCACCAAAAACAGTTTCTGACCGTAACTGCTCAGTTCAGTACGGACTCTGCCCTCGAAGGACGGCGCAATTCTGTTAATCCTGCTCGTATGTGACACGAGTCAGGGAGCTTTCATCGGTATGCTCAAAGTCTTTGCCATAGATATGCAAAGAGGTCACTTCACGATATTCCAGCACGTCACCCTTGACCGTCAGCCTCATCTTGAACGCTTTCGTGGTTGCCTTCTCCAGCATGAATCGTGACTGCACGATGCCGAAGTCCGAATTGCCAGCCTGCGCTTCCACCTCGAAGATAGCCCGCCCATCCTCCTCCATGTACATCCCGCCGGCAAGCAGACATACACCGCGCGGTATGCTCAAGGAGTGCATGACCGTACCGGTGGCTTTTTCGTAGATCCAATGACCAATCTGATCATGAAAGATACGGCCATTCTCCAGTTTGCGAACGACGTGATGATATCGAACAGAAACCACTTCCTGTTCCTCTGCATTCTCGGCAGGGCCGGAAGGAACGAAGACCAACTCATCGGTAAACGCGGTCCGGTCCGGGTTGGCATTGGCATCCGGCGCATTGTCCAGCCCCTTGTCCCCCACCCATCGCCCGAGCAGGCGCGCCAGCGGGCCGTAATCGACGCCATCGATGACAGAATTCATGCATCACTCCAGATGTTCAGGCCAGATTTCTCGACCGGCCACAAAATAACGACGGGGCGCCACATACACCGCCCCGTGCGCTTCGCCCAGAGTATCCAGTCGGGTATCGACGGTCAAGGAGGGTGTTCAGACACTACTCAGCGTGTGGGAAAGATGGCAAACTATGCCGCACTTCACCCAGGATCACAGTCGCAACAGAGGCAACCACGCTTCGCTCTGACTGAGGATTGCTGGCCAACTGAAAATCCAACGGAGTCAATAAAATGCGCATCATTCTGCTAGGCGGCCCCGGCGCTGGAAAAGGCACCCAGGCCAACTTCATCAAGGAAAAATACGGTATTCCGCAAATCTCGACCGGCGACATGCTGCGCGCCCACGTCAAGAAAGGCACCGAACTGGGCAAGGCCGCCAAGAAGATCATGGACGAAGGCGGACTGGTCTCCGACGACATCATCATGGGCATGGTCAAGGAGCGCATCCAGGAAGACGACTGCAAGAATGGATACCTGTTCGATGGCTTTCCCCGCACCATTCCTCAGGCCGAGGCCATGAAGGAAGCCGGAATCGGCGTTGACGCCGTGGTCGAGATCGACGTGCCCGATGAAGAGATCATCAAGCGCATGTCGGGCCGCCGGGTTCACCTGCCCTCCGGACGAACCTATCATGTGATCTTCAATCCACCCAAGGTCGAAGGCAAGGATGATGTCACCGGTGAAGATCTCATCCAGCGTGATGATGACAAGGAAGAGACCGTCCGCGCCCGCCTCAAGGTATATCATGAGCAGACCGAACCACTGGTGGATTTCTATCAGAAGGAAGCCAATAGCGGTCAACTCAAATACATCAAGATCAATGGCATTGGCTCGGTCGAGGAGATTCGTGACCAGATCTTCAGTGCACTCGACGCACTCTAGACCGGCCTGTCACCGAACCGGTTCCCTCACCCTCCGGCAACGGCGCGCCGAGCGTTGAAAAAGCTGCTCTACTGGCTGAGCGCCCGCCGCCCTTGCCGTCTGATCCATTCCGGAAACCAACGCTATCTGGAACGGTACTATCTGGGACAGTTGTTCGGCCTGACCTTTTATCTGCACCGTTTCGTCGCCGCAGACGGCGACCGGGCGCTGCATGACCACCCGTGGCGGATGTGCCTGGGCATTTGCCTGGCCGGCGGTTACCGGGAGAGACGTCTTCGCTGGCTGGATCCGGAAAAAGGACTCGACTGCGTCATCAGGCAGGTTCGACCCGGTGCTTTCAACTGGATCAGCGCCAGCACTTTCCATCAGATCGAATCCGTCCGCAAGGAAACCTGGACACTGTTCATCCATACACGCAAGATCAAACAGTGGGGCTTCATCGAAAAGGTTGGACACAGCCGCGAGGGTGACACTACGAGTATCACACCCGTCTATGTCAGCGACCGTGACACCAGTTCCCATAGCCAGTGGTGGAAAACCGCACCCAGCGGCGCCCAGGCCGATCGGGCACCGCTGAACCTGGCCAGTGAATCTCCCGTCACCGACAACTGAGCCGGGCTAGCCCGGATTTCTCACAGGGTCGCGTAGCGAGGCAGCTCAAGGTGGTGTGATGACTGGCGTTCGCGACCGAGGGCCGCGCAGGCGTAGTCGACACTACGTCGAGCCGCCCGACCGAGTGAACGCCAGTCAGCGCGCCGCATTGGGCGGTCGCAGCCGTGATCCTGTGAGAAGTTCGGGCTAGCCCGGATTTCTCACAGGGTCAC
>CAZTJP010000235.1:0-3989 GCA_964613895.1 uncultured Thiotrichales bacterium
CGATCGCCGCCGAGCCGATACCGGCTTCACTGGAGAATGCGGCCCGCTTGAAGCCTTGCACCACCGCGCCGATCATGCCGCCAATACCGGCTTGTACCGAGAAAGCCTGATCGACGATCAGACCCAATGCATCGGGCAACTGCGCGGCATGACTGATGATGATCCACAGAGAGGCCCCCAGATAGATGAACACCATGACCGGTACGATGGCCTCGGCAACATGCGCGATTCGCCGGATGCCGCCGATGATGACCACCCCGACCGCAAATGCCATCACTACCCCAAAAGCCCAATCGTTATCGGCGAAAAAGGGCACCACCCCCTGCACCGCCGCCATCGCCTGGCTGACCTGGAAGGCATTGCCGCCACCCAGCGAAGCGCCGACCGTCAGAAAAGCGAACAGCATGGCCAATACCAATCCGAGCCGACCGAATCCCTTTTCCGCCAACCCCTTGGAGAGATATTCCATCGCGCCGCCCATCACATGGCCGTCTGGCCGAACCTCGCGGTACATCTGCGCCAGCGTCACCTCGGTGAATTTCGAAGTCATACCGAGAAATCCGGCAACGATCATCCAGAACGTCGCCCCCGGACCGCCGACGCTGACAGCAATGGCGACACCGGCGATATTACCCAAACCCACCGTTGCGGAAAGCGCCGTCGTCAACGCCTGGAACGGCGACACCTCACCGGAATCCTCCGGCCGGCTGTACTTGCCACGTATCACCCGAAAGGCATGCCCCATGACACGCAGGTTGATGAACCCCATCCGTACCGTCAGATAGAACGCACCCACGATCAACCAGGCAACGATAAACGGCATATTGCCCGGCCCCGGCATGACATCGAAAAAAAGCACCGCGGCCAGATAGCCATTGAGCACACCAAACCACTGATCGACCTGGTTCCCCTCCCCTGCCCAGAGACTGGCCGGAAACAGCGCCCATACAGCCAACAACCACCGTTGCATTTGCATTCTTCTCATATCCTCTCCTTCTTTCCAGACAATCGCCGGGTCGCGCCAGACACACTGAGCAGACGGCATTGATTCCTGACCCGCCCGGCCGGTATATTGGCGGGATGGCCAAAGCAAAGAAAAAATCTCCCGCCGCCATCGTTCAAAACAAAAAGGCGCGCTTCGACTACCATATCGACGAAACCTACGAAGCCGGCCTCGCGCTCGAGGGCTGGGAAGTGAAAAGTATCCGCGAAGGGCGAGTGCAACTCAAGGAAAGTTACGCCCTGGTACATCAGGGTGAGATCTACCTGTACGGCGCCCACATCACGCCGCTGCCTTCGGCTTCCACCCATATCAAGCCCGATCCGACACGCAACCGCAAACTGCTGCTCCACCGCGCCGAGATCGACAAACTGATCGGTGCCATCGACCGCAAGGGGTATACACTGGTTCCCCTGTCACTGTACTGGAAGCATGGCCGGGTGAAACTGAGCCTCGGCCTGGGCAAGGGCAAGAAAAAACACGACAAACGCGCCGCCCAGAAAGATCGGGACTGGTCCCGTCAGAAAGCGCGGGTACTGGCACACTGAACAACCTCGCGCGCCAGATCGGCCGCCAGCTACCAGGCCACCGGCCTGCCGGCAGCCTCGCTCAGCATTTCCAGCATCGCCTCATGGGCGCGGCATTCATCGGCCGTCGCATCGATCACCCGTAAGGCACCGCTGCGGGCAACCTTTTGCACCGTCAGCTCGTGAGTTGCGGCGACCTCCGGCGCCTCATCATCGAGCATCAACCTGCGCTGCCCGCCGGTCATCGCCAGATAGACCTCCGCCAGCAACTGCGCATCGAGCAAGGCGCCATGCACCTGCCGCCCGGAATTATCGACCTCGTACACCTTGCACAACGCATCCAGCGTATTCCGCTGCCCCGGACGCATCTTGCGGGCCATCACCAGCGTGTCCGTGATGCTGCAATAATCCTCTATCCGTCCCCAGTTACCCCCCAGCAGTGCCAGCTCATGATTGAGAAAGCCCACATCGAAAGGCGCATTATGGATAATCAGCTCCGCCCCGCGAACATAGTCGATGAACGACTCGACCACATCAGCCATTCGCGGCTTGTCTTCCAGGAATTCATTGGTGATGCCATGGACCTCGATGGCGCCTTCATCGATGAGCCGGTCCGGCTGCAGATACTGCCAGAAATTGTTACCGGTCAAACGCCGGTTGACCAACTCGACAGCACCGATCTCAATGATGCGATGCCCCTCCGATGGCTCCAGCCCCGTCGTTTCGGTATCCAGTATGATCTGCCGACGCTCACTCATGAATCCAACTCATCGATGCCGCGATTGGCCAAACGATCGACCCGCTCATTCTCCACATGGCCACTGTGTCCCTTGACCCAGCGCCATTCGACCTGAAAACGTTGATTGAGCTCATCCAGCCGACGCCACAAATCCTCATTCTTCACCGGCTGCTTCGACGCAGTCTTCCAACCACGCCGCTTCCAGCCGGGCAACCAGGACGTAATACCATCCATCACATAACGGGAATCAGTCGTCAACACCACCGGATACTTGTCCGAAGTCAGCGCCGACAAAGCTTCGATGGCAGCCATCAACTCCATCCGATTATTGGTGGTATCCGGCTCACCCCCATAGAGCTCCTTCTCATGCTTGCCAAAACGCAGCAACGCGCCCCACCCGCCCGGCCCGGGATTACCCCGGCAAGCACCGTCGGTAAAAATTTCGATCATCAACGAAAACTACCTGTCGGACTTCGGCTTGCGCCGGGAAAAATCATGATGCAACACCGTCACCCTTTTGGGACTGCGCGCCGCCGGCTCCACCACACCGCCCGGAATCAGACGTGGTTTACGGCGCCAACTGGGGATGATCGGTCGCATCGCCGTCACCCGCTTCTTGGCCAGCAACGCATAACCCCCCGCCACATTCGCCGCCAACAGATTGGCCAACTGCTCCGTCTTCGGCAAACCGACCAGTTTGAGTGGCAAACGGACATCGAACATCGGCAGCAACTGACTGCGCTGATACTCGAAACCCAACAACTCCAGCCAATCCTTGACCTTGCTCTGCGAGTAAAGCCGGGCGCGGCGATGCGACAACTTCTTCCACCCCCCCCATAACGTCCACGGATCGATGCCAATGATCAACAGATGACCTTCTGGCACCAACACACGCTCCGCCTCACGCAACAAACGGTGGGGATCATCGGAAACTTCGAGAAAATGGGCTGCAATCAACAAATCGATCGAATCGGCTTCGAAAGGCAACGCCTCCGGCCGGCAAATCACATCACCACAATCGGGGTAATCCGCAACGATACGATGATTGATACGGGAATGCTCCAACAGCGAAAAAGCATTGCACATCCCCAACTGAACAGCGTGATAGCCAAAAATCCCTTGCAGCCACGGCGCCAACGCCTCTTCCAGCTTGCGAGCAAACACCCTCCCGCGCGGCGAGTCATACCACTGTCGCAGATTTTTTTGCCTGACCCCGGTCATCGCCACCCCCGGTACTGTATTGCCGTGACAACGCCAATGATAACCAAGACCCTTTCCGGGAGCCACCTCGGCACAACCCGGCGAGCCCTGTGGGTTGAACGATCCGTGAACGGCTGGTGACTATCGGGATGCAGCGGCCGGAAGAACTCCAAAACGCAATAACGCAAGCCTGACCCCTTCGGGCGACAGAGGAGCAGCCCGGCGGCGTCGGAAGAATACGAGAATGACACCTGACAATTTGCTATGCTTGGCCCAACCGTTCAACCTCGCTCATCCATGCAGCACACCCAATTCGACGCAGAGAAACTGGTCGACCATCTCGCCACGGAACTCGCGCAATACCTCAAAGACCGCCAAATCGACAACCCGGCCATGGTCGGCATCCACACCGGTGGCGTCTGGATTGCCGAACGCCTGCATCGTCGGCTCGACCTGGCACAACCGCTGGGACAACTCGACATCACCTTCTACCGCGACGACTTCAGCCAGAAAGGCCTCCACC
>CAZTJP010000236.1:0-3967 GCA_964613895.1 uncultured Thiotrichales bacterium
CGGTCTCAGTCGTGCCCCGGTGAGAAATGTGGGCGAGTTCCGCCAACTGATTGAGTATTTCCAGCAGAACGATACCACCCGACGATGGCAACGCAGCCGTGGTAATCCGCATGCCCCGATAGACCCCGCTCAACGGCTTTCGCTCAACCACCCGATAACTGGCCAGATCCCTTTCAGTCCATACTCCACCCGCATCACGAACAGCGGACACGAGCGCCCTGGCGATCGCGCCCTGATAGAACCCGTCACGCCCTTCGGTTGCCAGTTTCTCCAGCGTAGCCGCGAGGTCAGCCTGTACGATGCGGCTACCCGGTGCCGGTGCCTCGCCTGCACGCAGGAAAATTGTGCCGCCGTCACCAAACCGTGCCAACGCCTGACGACGAAAAGCCGCCAGGCGCTGAAAATGCGCATCCACCAAAAACCCTTTGCGCGCCAGCGCGATGGCCGGCGCCAACGTTTGCCGCAGCGGCAGTTTGCCATAACGACGGGCGATATGGACGAGCGCAGCCGGTTCACCGGGAATACCAGCAGCCAGCGGGCCATCGATCGAGGCTCCTTCGATGACCTTGCCCTGCTCATCCAGAAACATATCCCGATGGGCCGCCAATGGTGCCTTCTCCCTGCCATCAATCATGATATCCCGCCCATCCCGGGCACGATGCAACAACCAGAACCCGCCACCACCAAGCCCCGAGGATTGCGGCTCGACCACCGCCAGAACCGCGCTCACCGCCACCGCAGCATCAAACGCATTACCACCTTGCCGCAAGATATCCAGTCCTGCTCGTGTCGCCAGGGGATGAGCGCTGGCAATCGCCGGTTGTGCTGCCGACAGACTGCCGGCAGCACACCACCCAATGACAAAAAAGGCTCCAGTCAGGAGCCTTTTGAAACCGGAGTACATCCCCGAATGACGCAGAAACACCAGCAACGCACCGCGCGCAAATTCCGCCATTCGGGACGCCGTGCCCGAACCAGCTTGAATTCGCATCGAATCACGATTGCGACCGCCCAATGCGGTGCGCTGACTGGCATTCACTCGTTCGGACTGCTCGACGTACTGTCGACTACGCCTGTGCGGCCCTCGGTCGCGAACACCAGCCATCACACCACCTTGAGCAGCCTCGCTACGTGATCGGGTCTAGCCATCGGGATACATCGCTTCGTACTTGGCCTGCAACTGTTCCCGTGTCTCGACATGATCCGGATCGACCGGAATACATTCGACCGGACAGACCTCCACACACTGCGGTTCATCGTAGTGGCCGACACATTCGGTGCACTTATCAGGATCGATCTCATAGATCTCATCTCCCTGATAAATGGCCTCGTTGGGGCATTCAGGTTCACATACATCACAATTGATGCATTCATCAGTAATCATCATTGCCATAGCTTTATCCCGCCTGGTTGGAAAGTTTCTTCAAAGCCTCGCAAACGCGAGCGTTCACAAAATGGGAGACGTCTCCGCCCAGCCGCGCAATCTCCTTGACCAAACTGGAAGAGACGAACGCATGTTGCTCGGAAGGCGTCAAAAACAACGTTTCGATCTCCGGCGCAAGGTTTCGGTTCATACTGGCGAGTTGGAACTCGTACTCGAAATCCGACACCGCCCGCAAGCCACGCAAAATCGCTCGCGCACCGCATTCCCGGGCAAAATCGACCGTCAAACCTTCGAATGCCCGAACCTCGACATGATCGATATCAGCCAACGCCGCCTGTGCCAGCTCGACACGCTGGTCCAGTGTAAAACTGGGCGTTTTGCGGATACTTGCCGCCACCGCCACCACCAGCTTGTCGCAAAGCCCCGTCGCCCGCCGCACCAGATCGGTATGGCCATTGGTGATCGGATCAAAGGTGCCGGGATACAGAACAATCACTCGATTGCACCCACTTCCCCGAGCAACAGCGACTCACTCTGCATGCCCTCGGGGATCTGCAAGCCCATCAACTGCAACACCGTCGGCGCCACATTGCTCAACCCGCCATTGGTTTCCAGTTTCCAGAATGATGGATCCACCACCAACAACGGAACCGGATAGGGGGTATGTTGAGTATGGGGTTCACCCGTCAAGGGATCAATATATTCATCACAATTACCATGGTCGGCGGTCAATACCACCGAATACTCGTGCGCCACGGCAGCATCCAGCACCCGGCCAACCTGCTCATCCATGAATTCTACGGCTCGGATGATCGCTTCAGGCACTGCAGTATGACCCACCATATCGCCATTGGCGAAATTCACCAGGATGAAACCGAACTGTTCCGACTCGATCGCCTCGATCGTTGCATCCGCCACCTCGGCGGCACTCATCTCCGGCGCCTGATCGTAAGTATCCACGGGCGGCGAAGCGACCATCATCCGCTCCTCGCCAGCATACGGCTGTTCGCGACCACCATTGAAGAAATACGTCACATGCGCATATTTTTCGGTCTCCGCACAGTGGAACTGCTTATAACCGGCAAAGCTCACCGCCTTGGTCAAGGTGATCTTCGGCCGCTCGGGCGGAAACACGATTGGCGCCAACAGCTTGGTATCGTATTCGGTCAGACAGGTCAGCTCGACCGGCTCGAAATCACCGCGGTCGAAATAGTCGAAATCCTCGAACGCCAGCGCTTCCGCCAGCTGACGCGGCCGATCGTTGCGGAAATTGAAAAACACCACCGGATCGCCCGGTTGGATGGTTTCGCCATCGCGCACGATCATCGGTTCCAGAAACTCATCGGTAATGCCGCGATCGTAGCAATCCATGATGCCGGCCGAAACATCCTCGATTGGTTTGCCCACACCATTGACGATCAGATCCCAGGCCACCTTGGTTCGCTCCCAGCGCCGGTCCCGATCCATGGCATAGTAGCGGCCCACCACGGTGGCAATATGTCCGCCAGCCTTGTCGAGGCGTTTCTGCAGCGGTGCCAGATACTTGAGCGCCGACTGCGGCGCGGTGTCGCGGCCATCCGAAATCATATGCAGCACGGGCACGACCTTGTTCTTGCGACACATCTTGATCATCGCCGCCAGATGTGAGCAATGGCTGTGCACGCCCCCATCGGACACCAATCCCAGCAAATGTACCGGCCGTTTCAGTTCGAAAGCCTGATGAATGGCATCCAGCAACACCGTATTTTCAAAAAAACTGCCATCCTTGATGGCATCGTCGATGCGCACCAGATCCTGCCGCAAAATCGACCCCGCGCCGAGAATGGTATGCCCGACTTCGGAATTGCCGAACTGCCCGGTCGGCAAACCCACCTGACGCCCGGAAGCAGCAATGGCGCAATGCGCATAACGGCCGAAATATTCATCCAGGCGCGGCGTCCGCGCCTCGTGCACGGCATTGTTCTTCTTGCTTGGATTGAGACCAAAACCGTCGAGAATGATCAGCACCGTGCTACGGCGTGGAACGTGACGTTTTCCCTTCATAGCATCACAGAATCGAGTTCAGTCCATCAAGCGGCGGAATCGCCCTTGTCATTTTCGTCATCGTCATTGCCGGCATCATCGTCCTCTTCATCGATGGCATCGAGTTCGGCATCCATTTCCTCCTCCGTCAGCGGACGATAATCACTGTCCTCATCGATCAGTGCCTGTGCAATCGCCACTTCCCGGCTGGACGGAACGGCCGAAGCCGTCTCCGCTGCGGAAGCCATTGCTTCGCCAGCGCCCTCATCGTCACCTGTTTCCGCCTTGTCTCCGAGCAGATAGCGACTGGCAAACAAGCCCAGCTCGAACAGAAACCACATCGGTAATGCCAGCATGATCTGCGACACCACATCGGGCGGCGTCAGCAACATGCCAATCACAAATGCCGCCACCACGATATAAGGCCGCATCCTGGCCAACGCATCCGCCGTGGTGACGCCCGCCGCAATCAACAACAAGGTAGCCACCGGCACCTCGAAAGCAACACCGAAAGCCAGAAACATGGTAATGACAAAATCGAGATACCGATTGATATCCGTC
>CAZTJP010000237.1:0-3880 GCA_964613895.1 uncultured Thiotrichales bacterium
CGGCATTCTGTGCCAAAATCGAGGGGTCACGATACCTCTGGAGGATTTCATGGCAAACATAGAAGTGGGCAAACCCGTTCCCGACTTTTCCGCCGCCGCCACTGGCGATCAAACCATCTCACTGTCCGATTTTCGCGGCAAGAAGAACCTCGTGCTGTATTTCTACCCCAAGGACAGCACCCCCGGTTGTACCACCGAGGGACAGAACTTCCGCGACCATTACCCGGACTTTCAAAAGGCGGATACCGAAATTCTCGGCGTCTCGCGCGACAGCCTCAAGCGCCACGAAAATTTCAAGGCGAAACAGAACTTCCCGTTCGAATTGCTCTCTGATCCTGAAGAAGCACTTTGTCAATTGTTCGACGTCATCAAAGAAAAGAAACTGTACGGGAGGACATACATGGGCATCGAGCGCAGCACCTTTCTGATCGACAAGCAAGGCATCCTGGTCGCCGAATGGCGCAAGGTCAAAGTCAAGGGACATGTGGAGGAAGTCCTGGCCGCCGCCCAAGCGCTGACAAAATGAACGCCGCCAGAATCCCGGCCAACCACGCCCGGCTGTACGTGCTCGACACCAATGTGCTGATGCACGATCCCACCTCGCTGTTCCGCTTCCACGAGCACGACATCTACCTGCCCATGGTGGTGCTGGAAGAACTCGACAAGGCCAAGAAAGGCATGTCGGAAGTGGCACGCAATGTCCGGCAGGTCAGCCGCTTCATCGACGAGCTGATGGCGGCCACCCCCAAATCCCGTATCCGCCAGGGCCTGCCGCTGGCCAGCCTGGGGCAGGTCAATGGCGAAGAACGCTCGGGCCGGCTGTTCTTCCAGACGGAAACCGCCAACGCTCACCTGCCCTCTTCGCTACCCGGCAATACCGCCGATAACAGCATTCTCGCCACCGCGCTGGCGCTGCAGGAAACCAAACCCGACATTGCGGTGATCCTGGTCTCCAAGGATATCAACCTGCGCATCAAGGCCGCCGTGCTCGGCATCCATGCGGAGGACTATTACAACGACCGGGTGCTCGAGGATGTCGACCTGCTGTACACCGGCGTACACAAGCTCGAGGGCGACTTCTGGAAAGACCATTCCCGCGACATGGACTCCTGGCAGGAAGAAGGCCGTACGTTCTACCGTATCAGCGGGCCGGATACCGCTAACTGGTATCCCAATCAATGCCTGTTCAACGAGGATGAATCGACCGGATTCAATGCCATCGTCCGTGAGATCCACGACGACCACGCCATTATCGAAATGGCGCAGGATTTCTCGGAAAAACGGCATACCGTCTGGGGCATCAACGCCCGCAACCGTGAACAGAACTTCGCCCTCAACCTGCTGATGGATCCCGACATCGATTTCGTCACCCTGGTCGGCCCGGCCGGCACCGGCAAGACGTTGCTGACACTCGCCGCCGGACTGGCGCAGACGCTGGAGAACAAGATCTACCGCGAAATCATCATGACCCGCGTCACCATGCCGGTGGGCGAGGACATCGGTTTCCTGCCCGGCACCGAAGAGGAAAAGATGGCGCCGTGGATGGGCGCGCTGATGGACAATATGGAAGTGCTCACCGAAACCGATGGCGGTGGCGACTGGGGCCGTGCGGCCACCAACGACCTGATCCAGAATCGCATCAAGATCCGCTCGCTCAACTTCATGCGTGGCCGCACCTTTCTGAACCGTTATATCATCCTCGACGAAGCCCAGAACCTCACTGCCAAGCAGATGAAAACACTGATCACCCGCGCCGGCCCCGGCACCAAGGTCGTCTGCCTGGGCAACATCGCCCAGATCGACACCCCCTATCTGACCGAAACCACGTCGGGGCTGACCTATGTGGTCGATCACTTCAAAGGCTGGGAGCACAGCGGACACATCATCCTGACGCGCGGCGAACGCTCGCGGCTCGCCGACTTCGCGTCGGAGACGCTCTGAAGACGAAACGGTAAGCCATGCAGATGGGACCCGGACAAATACTGACCTCGGCGAGCATGGCAGGCGGCGCACTGATCGTCTGGCTGCTGGCGGCTGCAGCCTATGCATGGCGCTGGCAGGCGCTGCACAACATGCCCTGCAGCGCGCCCCGGACCACGTTTCAAGCCGCTCCGGGCTGGCGCATCTCCGGCTTGTTGCTGGTGTTGCTGTCACTGAGCAGCCTGCTGATCGTGCTGGGCATCCCCGAAAACAACATCCAACCCGGCGACTGGCTCATCGCACTGCTGATAGGAATGTTCCTGCCCGGTCTGGGCGCACTCTCTGGGCTGTCACTCTGGATGATCAAAATCCACTGCTGCGAGAACGGCATCCGCGCCTGGTCCGCTTGGGGCGGCCCTGAATTCATTCCCTGGCCCGCATTGCAACGTGTCACCACCAGCGGCGCCATGCAAAGCTACAAACTCATCGGTGACCGCAAAACGGTGCATGTCCCGCTGATGATCGAAAACCCTGAACGGTTCCTCACGCTCGTCAGACAGCATGCGCCCCAGGCGCAGCATGACCCGGAGATCGACTCGCCCACTGACCAGATCATGGAAACCAGCCATTATCGAGGGCTCAACCGTGCTGCACCCTGGATCGCGCTCGTCTCCGGCTGCATGGTATTGGCCAGCCTGACCGCCTTGCCGCCAAACCCCAAAGGGCTAATGTTCTCTCTGTCGGCAGGCCTGGCGTTGATGCTCGATCCCGCCAGCCGTAACCTGTTCCCGCACCGTTCCGCCCTGGTGAAAAATCTCACGCGCTTTTTTGGGCTGGCTGCGTTTGGCGTACTGTCACAGATCGCCCAGCGCCAGTATCACATCGACACTGTCGATGACGCCTACACCGGCCTCCTGACCCTGATGCAATCACTGGGCAGTGCAATATTCGCCGCATCCGGGCTAGTGTTGCTCAGCCGGCGTTTCGCCAACCAATGAGAAAACCGGGTTAGAATGCCGTTTTTTCAGGCACCAGGAATTGCGATGACTGCTCCTTCTCTCACGGCTGTGACCGACTACCTCACCTCGCTTCAGGATCGTATCTGCTCAGCAGTGGCTGAAGTGGATGGCGCCAAGACTTTCGAACACGACGACTGGACACGTCCGGAAGGCGGTGGCGGGCGCACCCGGGTGTTGAGCGAAGGCGCAGTCTTCGAGCAGGCCGGGGTGAATTATTCGCATGTCCAGGGTGCTTCGCTGCCCCCTTCGGCCACGGCGGCTCGACCCGAGCTGGCCGGACGTTCGTTCGAGGCAGCCGGTGTGTCGCTGGTGATTCATCCACGCAATCCCTATGTGCCCACATCGCACATGAACGTCCGCTTCTTCATCGCCACGGCCGAGGATGCCGACCCCATCTGGTGGTTCGGGGGTGGTTTCGATCTGACGCCGTATTATGGTTTCGATGAGGACTGTGAACATTGGCACCGCACCGCGCGGGCAGCCTGTGCCGTCGCACCGGATGGCACATACGAGACATTGAAAACCTGGTGCGATGACTATTTTTTCATCCGTCACCGCAACGAGCCGCGCGGCATTGGCGGGTTGTTCTTCGATGACTGGAATCAGCCGGACTTCGAGTCGGCCTTTGCGCTGACGCGCTCGGTGGGGGATCACTATACCCAGGCCTATCTGCCAATCGTCGAGCGGCGCAAGGACACACCCTATGGCGAGCGCGAACGGCAATTCCAGTTGTACCGGCGCGGCCGCTATGTGGAGTTCAATCTGGTGTACGACCGGGGTACGCTGTTCGGGCTGCAATCCGGCGGCCGTACCGAGTCGATCCTGATGTCGTTGCCACCGCTGGTACGCTGGCAATACAACTACCAGCCGGAACCGGGCAGCGAAGAAGCCCGATTGTACGAACGCTACCTCAAGCCACGCGACTGGGCCTGAGTCCGCTG
>CAZTJP010000238.1:0-3868 GCA_964613895.1 uncultured Thiotrichales bacterium
CGACGTAGTGTCGACTACGCCTGCGCGGCCCTCGGTCGCGAACGCCAGCCATCACTCCAACGAGGCCAGATTGCAGTCGTGACTCTGTGAGAAATGGGTTAGTGCTTATGCCTTTTTTGGCCCGGATTGGTGTATAAGGACAGCGCTCAACCAACCCAGTGGAGAAATACGACAACTGTGATTGCTTTCGAGAATCTGGCGCTCCAGCGCGGTGGCCGTGAACTGTTTCGCGAGGTCACGCTGCGGCTGCATCGCGGTCATCGCTACGGACTGACCGGCGCCAATGGTGCGGGCAAGTCGAGTCTGTTCGAGCTATTGCTCGGGCGACTGGCGCCCGATGCGGGCGATTTGCGCCTGCCCGCCGGGTTGGTGATTTCGCATGTGTCGCAGGAAACGCCCGCCTCTCCCCGGCCGGCGATCGACTATGTCATCGATGGCGATCGCCGGCTGCGTGACCTGGAACAGCAGATGCGTGATGCCGATGGTGAAAAGCTGGCCCATCTGCTCAGTGATTACGAGTCCGCTGGCGGCTACACCGCGAGGTCGCGCGCGGCAACCTTGATGCATGGACTCGGATTTGCCGCCTCTCAGATCGAGCAGCCGGTGGCCGACTTCTCCGGCGGCTGGCGCATGCGGCTCAATCTGGCGCAGGCCTTGATGCAACCTTCCGATCTGTTACTGCTCGACGAGCCGACCAACCATCTGGATCTCGAGGCGGTGATCTGGCTGGAAGGCTGGCTGACAGGCTACCAGGGCATACTGGTGCTGATCTCCCATGACCGCGAATTCCTCGATGCGGTGGCCACCGACATGCTGGCAATCGAACAGGGCCGCATCAGCGCCAGCCATGGCAACTATTCGGCCTTCGAGCAGCAGCGCGCCGCCCGGCTGGCGCAGCAGGCCGCGCAGTATCGCAAGCAACAGGCTGAAATTGCGCACCTGCAACGCTTCATCGACCGATTTCGCGCCAAGGCGACCAAGGCGCGTCAGGCGCAGAGCCGCATCAAGGCGCTGGCGCGGATGGAAATCATCGCTGCCGCCCATGTCGATTCACCGTTCAGTTTCTCGTTTTTCGAGCCTGGGCGGGCCGGCGATCCGCTGCTGACGCTCGATCAGGTCGATGCCGGCTATGGCGAAGTCCGCGTGCTGACCGGCCTCAGCTTCCAGTTGCGGCCGGGCGACCGGGTCGGGCTGCTCGGTCCCAATGGCGCAGGCAAGTCCACCCTGATCAAGCTGCTGGCTGGCGTGTTGTCGCCGATGACGGGTGAGCGCATCGAAGCGTCGGGCCTGAAGATCGGCTACTTTGCCCAGCACCAGCTCGAACAGCTCGATGCCGAAGCCTCCGCATTGCTCCATCTGCAACGGCTGGACGAAGGCGGCGCCAGCGAACAGGCCATGCGGGACTTCCTCGGCGGATTCGGTTTTCGCGGTGAACGCGCCGACGAAGCGATCGCGCCCTTCTCCGGTGGTGAAAAGGCGCGGCTGGCGCTGGCGTTACTGGTCTGGCAACGGCCCAATCTGCTGCTACTGGACGAACCGACCAACCACCTCGATATCGACATGCGCCATGCCATCACCGTGGCGTTGCAAGCCTTCGAAGGCGCCATGCTGATCGTCTCGCACGACCGGCATGTGCTGCGCACCTGCACGGATACCCTGTATCTGGTTCACGACCAGCATTGCGAACGCTATCAGGGCGATCTGGACGATTATCGGCGTCTGATCGCCGAGCGCGCCGCGCAGGATGACGAGCCCGAAGTGACGGAAAAAAAGCCTGTCGATCGCAAACAGCAACGGCGGGAAGCCGCTGAACAACGCCGTCGCCAGCAGCCAATCCGCCATCGCATTCAGGCGGTGGAAAAGGCGCTGGATGCGTTGCAGGCGCAACTGAGCAGCCTGGAACAGGAATTGGCCGGAGACGAAATCTACCAGCCAGCATCGGCCGAGCGTCTCAAAACCGTACTGGCAGAGCAGGGTCAGTGCCGGCGGGAGATCGAAACCCTCGAAGAAGAATGGCTCGAGCTGCAGGAATCGCTTATGTGACGGCTCCCGTCATTCCGGCAGGAAGCCGGAATCCAGCGCGCCATGGAGGGCGCAACCCACGGTGGTGGTCCACATCCCTGTGACTGGATCCCCGTGTCCAGCGGGGATGACGGCGCCGCAGTAATATCCCGCTCACAAGCACGAATCGAACGCGACAGAGGGACATCCTGCCGTGCTGATCATATCCCCGTCAGGGTGCGGGGGTGGTAAGCACTCAGTCAGTGCCTGAAATGCCGCATGCCGGTGAACACCATCGCCATGCCGTGTTCGTCGGCCGCGGCGATGACCTCCTCATCACGCATCGAGCCGCCGGGCTGGATGACCGCGGTGATGCCTGCTTCATGCGCCGCATCGATGCCATCGCGGAACGGAAAGAACGCATCCGAAGCCATCACCGAGCCAGGCACCTCAAGATTTTCATCCTGCGCCTTGATACCGGCGATACGGGCGGAATAGACACGGCTCATCTGGCCCGCGCCGACGCCAATGGTTTGCCCATCGCGGGCATAGACAATGGCATTGGACTTGACGAATTTGGCCACCTTCCAGGCGAACAGCAGATCGTCGAGCTGTGCCTCGGTCGGCGCCACGCGGGTGACGATCTTCAGATCCTCACGCCGCACCATGCCCAGATCACGCTGCTGCACCAGCAGGCCACCGTTGACCCGCTTGTAATCCAGCGCCTGCGCATCCGCCGGGGTGAATTCACCGCATTCCAGCAGCCGGACATTCTTCTTGGCCGCCACGGCTGCACGGGCGCCCTCGCTGACCTGTGGCGCAATGATCACTTCGACGAACTGCCGCTCGATGATCGCCCGGGCAGTTTCTTCATCCAATGGCCGGTTGAAGGCGATGATGCCGCCAAAGGCCGAGGTTGGATCGGTAGCGAAAGCACGGTCATACGCACTCAGCAGACTGTCACCCACGGCGACACCGCAGGGGTTGGCATGCTTGACGATCACGCAGGCGGTTTCATCGAACTGCTTGACGCATTCCAGCGCCGCATCGGTATCACCGATATTGTTATAGGACAGCGCCTTGCCCTGAATCTGCGTCGCCGTCGAGACCGACGCCTCAGTCGGCTGGCGCTCGCGAAAGAAGGCGGCTTTCTGATGCGGATTCTCCCCGTAGCGCATGTCCTGACTCTTGATGAATTGCAAGCTCAGCGCATGCGGGAAAGTCGCCGGTTCGTCCCCCTCGGTCAGCCGGCCGAGATAGTTGGCGATCATGCCATCATAACGAGCGGTATGCTCGAAAGTCTTCACCGCCAGCCGGAACCGGGTCGTATCGGTCACCGCACCGCCGTTGGCCGTCATCTCCGCCTGCACGGTGGCATAGTCCTCCGGCTCCACCACCACGGTCACCGCCGCATGGTTCTTGGCCGCTGCCCGCAGCATCGCCGGCCCGCCGATGTCGATGTTCTCGATCGCATCCTCGAGCGAGCAATCCGGCTTCGCCACCGTCGCCTCGAAAGGGTAGAGGTTCACCACCACCAGATCGATGGGCGCGATGCCATGCGTTTCCATCACCCCCTCATCCTCGCCGCGGCGGCCGAGAATGCCTCCGTGAATCCTGGGGTGCAGCGTCTTGATCCGGCCGCTCATCATCTCCGGAAAACCGGTGTGCTCCGCCACCTCCGTCACCGCAATGCCCGACTCATCGAGGAGCCTGGCGGTGCCGCCGGTGGAAAGGATTTCAACGCCCGAATCGGCCAGAAACCGGGCAAAATCGACAATGCCGTCCTTGTCAGAAACGCTGATCAGCGCACGGCGAATGGGAGTAGCAGAAGTCATGGCAGTGTTCCGGAACGAAAGCGGCGATTATA
>CAZTJP010000239.1:0-3851 GCA_964613895.1 uncultured Thiotrichales bacterium
CCCGCCTCATCCACCTGCCGGGTGCCAAGCGGTGGCATGCGCAGCGCCGGATCCTCCGAGGCCATCCGCCTCACCAACACCGAATCGGCCCCATCTCCCGGCGCGATCAGCAATCCGGAACGACTGCCCGCGCGCCCGAAACTGGCTGGCACACCACAGCCGCCGAGATCTGCCAGGCGGGTCTGAGCACGCATATCCAGCGTCCCCCGGCCATTGGAAAAGGGCCGATGGCAACCACTACAGTTGGCATGCAGATAGCTCCGCGCGCGGGACGCCAGCGAAGCATTTTCATCCAGCGGATCCACCAACGCCGGCAGCCTGTCCAGGGGTGTCGCTGTAGATACCGACAGCAGTCCGATCGAGGCGAAGGTTCCCAACTGATTTGCCCGAATACCTGTAGCCGGGAAAAAGGCTTCCTTGTTCAATTGCTGATTTTCCGGCCCCAACGTGATATCGACCGCCTGCGTATGGCATTCGAAACATTGTCCGGCAGGATAATCCCAGCGCAGGCCGTTGATGATTCTCGTCTGCGCCTGGGTGACCAGCTCCGCATCCGTACCCTGTTCATTCCAGGCGAAAGAATAGCCGGCCCAGTGGCCGGAACGATTGACCAGAAAACGGGTTTCCACCCTTTGACCTGCCACGCGAAAATCCTTGACCAGCACACTGCCGGCAGGGAAATGCCAGTCACCCGATTCATCGACCGTTATCGTCTTGCCCTCCGGCAACGCGAAACCACGCCATTTTTCGGCTGAATCCGACCACAGCCGGGCATTGACCTCGTAGTGAATCACCCCGGAAACGAAGCTTTTGGGATCTGCAGGATCGACGCATCCGGTTTCCGAGAGTTTGAGGGCTGGCGTTTCCACCGGCGCCCCTTCCCCTTCGACAATTCGATAGATGCCGCCATTGAAATCGATGACATACAACTCCCCATCCCGTCCTTCCGCAAAGCTGGCGATATTGTGCCCATTGCCGGCCAGCAACCTGACCGGTTTCGCGCCGGTCCGGGCAGTGTTCAAGCCCCAGATATCGCCACTGACGAAATCCGCATAGAGATACAGACCTGCAATGCCCGGCACCTGCTTGCCTCGGTAGACATAGCCGCCGGTGATCGAGCGCCCCTGATCGTGACCATATTCTGCAACCGGAAATGTGTAATCCGCTTCGACGCCGCAACCTTCCGTATTGAAGGCGTGATTGCCTTCATAGCAGCGCCAGCCATAGTTGCCACCTGCGGTGACGACATCCACCTCCTCCCAGGCATCCTGGCCGACATCCGCCAGCCACAGCTCTCCAGTTTGGCGGTCGAAGCTCCAGCGCCACGGATTGCGAAAGCCCCAAGCCCAGATCTCGGGGCATGATGAGGCGGCGCCACAGGCCGGACTGTCCGCAAAAGGATTGTCAGCGGGAATACCGTAGGGTGACTGGCCGACATCGATACGCAACATGGCGCCCAGCCAGTTTCCGGTATTCTGGCCATTGCCATGAGGATCATCCCCATAGCCACCATCACCGAAACCGATATACAAATAACCATCCGGGCCGAAAGCAATATGGCCACCGTTGTGATTTCCGTAAGGCTGATCCTGAGTCAGGATGATTCGCTCCGAGTCGGGGTCGACGCGCCCGGCACGGACGGTAAATGCCGATATGGTGCTCCTTCCTCCGACCCCAGTATAGGAGACATAGAGTTCGGGAACCTCGGGGAAATCGGGATGCAGCGCAATCCCCAACAACCCCTGCTCCAGATCCTCACTGTTCACCCGGTCACGCAGATCAGCCGCCACACTGCCGGCCCCAGCGGCATCATTCACCACGAGAATCACGCCTTCCCGTTGCGCAATATACCAACGGCCATCACTGGCCTGAATCATATCGACAGGCTGATCGAGCGAAACCCGGGGAAACACCTGCTCGAGCCCAATCACGGATCCGAGACCCGAGAAATTGCTGGCTGTACAACGCTGGTTTCGTGGGCGCGTCTCCAGCCCCGGAACAAAGTCATCCGGTACAAACGGTACCGCCCGTTCATCCCCAACAGTTGGGGAAACCGTGTCCTTTTCACGACTGTTATCGACGCAACCCACGAGCGCCACCGTGGCCGCCAGCCATGCTGCGGTCAATCCAATCCCTGGAAAACGCATCTTGAAACTCCCTGTCAGTGCATGACCACATGTTCCGTGATAAGTTGATGCCAATGGAACCACCTGGCTCCATCAACGGCACCAGACAGGCGCTTTCTCCGACAGATGGCCCTCACGCTTTCCAGAATCCGTCAGACATGAAACTCAGACTCAAAATCGTACCGGGCGCATCCCGTGACTCCATTGCGGGCTGGCTGGGAGATGCACTCAAAATCCGGGTCGCGGCCCCCCCTGAAAAGAACAAGGCCAACAAGGCAGTCGTCAAACTTCTGGCGCAGGCATTGGATATCCATCCTCGCGATATCGTCATCGAGAGTGGTGCCACCTCTTCACGGAAAATCGTGAACATCGCTTCTCTGAGCGACCGAGAAGTCACCCAACGTCTGTCCGAGGCGCTTTGAGTTGTCCGGCTTTCGTGAAATGCCACACCTTTCACACGATTACCTTCCGATCGGCGTTGATTGCTGACCGATGACTGGACTATAGTTATCGCACCGTGTATCAGGGAGCACGGCATATCAGTCAGAACACATCGTTTTGCTGGGCTTGAATAATCAATATTACGAAAATCTTAAGGTGTCTCATGCGCTTGTCCGTGGCCGTCCTCTTTTTTTCCTCATTTTTGTTTCTTGGCGCCTGTAAGCCCACCGACGGTGGCGGTGGCTCGGAGCCTGCGAACGGAAACCAGGGCGTCCATGGCGACAGTGGACAGCGTGACCCTGAGAGAAATCTGTCCGCCTCTCTCCAGCAGGATCAGACTGTCGCCATCGACCTTGCCCAGAAGCCACTGCCCGACGGCGCCTCTTTGAAAATCGATACCTATCCAGCACATGGTACTGTCAGCCTGAACGGAAACCGGGCTACTTATACCCCCGCGGCTGGCTTTGTCGGGAGCGACTCGTTCACCTACCGGCTCACCCAGCAAAACGGCCAGTCGGACAGTTATACCGTGACATTGACCATTTCCCAGGCTCGCCGCAAACCGGCACCAATCACCAACGTACGGGTCGCCACCTGGAAAGGCGATGCTCAGGCAGCCTACTCCATCATCCACGACGATTTCTGTGCCGGAAACTTCGATACTGACGGCCAAATAAAGTACTGGCATGAACTGTCCGACCGGGGGCTGGTTGCCGGATTCGGCGCCATCACCAGTTTCTGCGATACGCGTTACTGGGAGGAAATGCAAAAGATGACCGCAGCCGGTATGGAAATCATCAATCACACCCATACCCACCCCAGCCCAGTCAGCACGCCTCCTCATCCTGATGGGTTGCTCTCACCTGGTGTCAATCTCGATCAGGAACTTGGCACCTCCAACCAAACGCTGCATAGCCACGGCATCGACGCCAGCTATTTCGTCTTCCCTCTAGACAAGTCCAACGACGATATCCTCGGGCGCGTGGCTGACATGGGCTACCTCGGTGCCCGGGGCGGTGAAGGCAGAAAGATCAACGCTGCCGACCTCAAGGTCGTCAATGACGAGCTTGCGCCGTTCCGAGCCAACTTCGACTGCTACAATATCCACCAGGCCGGTGAAGCCAACTGTTCCAAGCATAGAGGCGCCGATTCACTTCAGATTCTCAACCTCTATCTGGATGACGCCATCAACAACCACGGATGGGCGCTGCGTGAATTGCACGGCATTGGCGAGAATGACTCCTGGGGATGGGTCAGCGTCCAGGACTATCGGGACCATCTCGA
>CAZTJP010000240.1:0-3838 GCA_964613895.1 uncultured Thiotrichales bacterium
CCTTCCATCCGGACTGGAAAATGCGCGATAAACCGCCAACGCCGCTTGCAACGCTGAAACAGGCGCGCCGGATCGCCATGAACAATGGCATTCGCTATGCCTACACCGGCAACATTCAGGACGTGGAAGGTGCGACCACCTACTGCCATCACTGCGGTGGCGTACTGATCCGCCGCGACGGTTACAACATCACCGACTGGCGCCTGGATCACGGTCACTGCCCAAGCTGTGGAACGCCCTGCACCGGGGTTTTCGAAAACCAGCCCGGCCACTGGGGCGCCCGGCGACTGCCAGTGACTCTGCGGTCGTCCACCTAACCCGAATTTCTCACCGGTTCACTACTGAACCCGGTGAGAAATTCGGGCTAACCGCCCGCTCCCTCGCACGGTTCCACGATCTGCGGCGAGCCGTTACTGGTCGGTCGGAACTATTGCCAGGGTGTATCTGCTGGACAAGGCGCGTCTGGGCACAAGACACGGAGACAAAAGCGCATCTGCACCGCCCCTTGGGTTCGTACCTTGGAGACCGTACCACACCGATGGTTGCGCACCGTTTCAGGTCGGCGCGCCAGACCGACAACACAAAAGGAGGACACATGCGCGCATGGGCTGTGATTATTACCGTACTGTGGACAATGTCGGCCCAGGCGGAGCAACTGACATTGACCAGTGGCCCACAGCAGACTTCACTGGTGGAACTTTACGCTTCCGAAGGTTGCAGTTCCTGCCCGCCAGCGGAAAAATGGCTAAGCCGCCTGAAACGAGACCCGCGCTTGTGGCACAAACTCGTACCAGTCACCTATGCAGTGGATTACTGGAACGACCTCGGCTGGCGCGATCCCTATTCCAATAAGCGCTGGTCCGCGCGGCAATGGGCGTACAAAACTGCAGGCGCTGTGACAGCCGTGTACACACCAGCATTCATCATCGACGGCCGGGAATGGCGGGGCTGGTTCAAGCGACGTGAATTGCCCACCTCCGCCACAAAACCGGGTGTTCTGAAAGTCAACGTGGACAATGGCAACATCGATGCCCGATTCGTCCCGGCTGATCAGCATGCCGGGCCGTGGGTGCTGCATGCCGCAATCCTGGGTTTTGGCATCGAAACCGACATCAGCAGCGGAGAGAACGCAGGCAGGACGCTGATCCACGATTTTCTGGTGCTGAATCAAACCGACCTGGAAGCCTCCAATGGTCAATGGCGCATGAAGCTGCCCTCATTGAGTCAGCCACTGGCGAAGCAGTTCGGTCTGGCGGTATGGGTGACCCAAAAAGGTGATACGACGCCTGTGCAGGCCACAGGCGGCTGGTTGGCAATGTAAGACCCCTTGTTTCGCTCACTTGCCCCCGCACGGGATTCTTTTTGAATCCCGTGCGGCTGCACACAACGCTATCGCCCTCAGATCTTGAGCACCTGCTGCCGATAGAATTGCAGCTCTTCGATCGAATCGCGGATATCGTCCAGCGCCAGATGGCTGGAATCCTTCTTGAACGATTCAGCGATCTGCGGCGCCCAGCGACGGGTCAGTTCCTTGAGGGTGCTGACATCGAGGTTTCGGTAGTGGAAATAGGCCTCCAGCTTCGGCATGCAACGCGCCAGAAAACGCCGATCCTGACAAATGCTGTTGCCACACATCGGTGACTCTCCCGCCACGGTGTACTGCTCGAGGAACGCCAGCGTTTGTCGTTCGGCTTCCGCCTCGTCGATATCGCTGGCACGCACCCGCTCGACCAGTCCCGAGCCACCATGCTGTTTCTGGTTCCAATCATCCATACCAGCGAGGCGTTCATCGCTCTGATGGATTGCCAGTACCGGCCCTTCAGCCAGGATGTTGAGTTCCTTGTCGGTGACGACGGTGGCGATTTCAATGATGGCGTCATTGAAGGGATCGAGACCTGTCATTTCGAGGTCGATCCAAATGAGATTGTCCTTGTCTGGCTTCATGCAATGGTTCCCCGGGCAAGTGGATGTTTCCGTGGTCGTACCCCGCTATTTTATCGGGGTAGTGGGATTTAAGCACGGGCGACGATAGAATTCCCCGATGATCTCGGCGACTTTGGTGACCACCCTGTTTCTGGCCTTCCTTGCGGCCTCGGTTGCGACCCGCTTTTGGCTGACGCAACGGCAGATCCATGCCGTCGTGGCGCATCGTGGTGAGGTGCCAGCCCCCTTTCGCGACCGCATCAGCCTGGAGGCGCATCGCAAGGCAGCCGATTACACCGTTGCCCATGCCCGCCTGAATCGCTGGAGGATCGGGTTCGACGCGCTGTTGCTGCTACTCTGGACGCTGGGTGGCGGCCTGCAGGCCGTGCACGATCTGGTGCAGCGCTTCGGCATGGGTGAACTGGCCAGCGGCGTCGCCACGCTGGTGCTGGTGATACTGGTCAGCAGTCTGCTGGAGCAGCCCTTCAATCTGTATCGCACCTTTGTCATCGAAGCCCGCTTCGGCTTCAATCGCAGCACGCTGGGAACCTGGCTCATCGACCGCATCAAAGGGCTGGCGTTGGGGCTGTTGATCGGCGTGCCGCTGGCGGCACTGCTGCTGTGGCTGATGCAAACGGCTGGACGCTACTGGTGGCTCATCGCCTGGGTGGTACTGATGGCCTTCAGCCTGGTAATGAGTTGGGCCTTCCCCACCCTGATCGCACCGCTGTTCAACAAATTCACGCCGCTGCAACAACCTGAACTGGAGGCTGCCATTCAGGCACTGCTCGACCGCACCGGCTTCAGGAGCAAGGGTATCTTCGTCATGGATGGCTCGCGGCGCTCCGGGCATGGCAATGCCTATTTCACCGGACTGGGCAAGAGCAAGCGCATCGTGTTCTTCGATACGCTGATCGATTCACTGAATGACCACCAGGTCGTGTCCGTCCTGGCGCACGAACTGGGGCATTTCAAACGCCACCACATCCTCAAGGGCCTGCTGCTGGGGGCGTTGATGAACCTGTTAGGTTTCGCCGTGCTCGCCTGGCTGATCAAGCAGCCCGGCTTCTATCATGGCCTGGGCGTTACCACTCCGACGTTGGCGCTGGCCGTGCTGCTATTCGTTATGGTCACGCCGGTATTCACCTTTTTTCTCAACCCGTTGATGGCATGGTTTTCCCGCCAACACGAATACGAGGCAGATGAATTCGCGGCCCGTCAGGCGAGTGCTGATGACCTGATCACTGCACTGGTAACGATGTATCAGGACAATGCCAGCACCCTGACGCCCGACCCGCTCTATTCCGGTTTTTATGCGTCCCACCCGCCCGCACTGGAGCGGATCAGTCACTTGCAACAGTACACTTCTGTTCCCGCATGAGCGGATTCAGACAACCCATTATCGAGGACACATCATGAACAAGACCCTGATCACAATCGCACTGACCACTACCCTGCTGATACTGAACGCTGCCTGGGCCGATGAGGCGCCCGACCCGGCGCACGGCAAGATGCTGCACAACAAGAACTGCATCGCTTGCCATAGCAGCATGACCGGTGGCGACGGAACGATGCTCTACAAGCGACCCAACCGACACGTCAAAACCCACGCCCAGCTCGAATCCCAGGTACGTCGCTGCGAGAGCAATCTGCAGATCAAGTGGTTCGACAGCGAAATTCTCGATGTGGCTGCCTATCTCGATAAACAGTTCTACAAGCTCAAGAAATAGCCCGCGCCTGTCGCCCATGAGCAAGGAACACGGCCTGGTCGTCAGCCGCTTCGGCGCCGAGGTTTTGCTCCAGGACGCCGACGGCGCGGTACACCGGGCGGCGGTGCGGCGCAAGCTCAGCGACATCGTGGTGGGCGACCGGGTCGAATACCAATGCCCCCGCCCGGATGAATGGGTCGTCACCG
>CAZTJP010000241.1:0-3821 GCA_964613895.1 uncultured Thiotrichales bacterium
TAGAAGGAAATACGGATCCCTACATGAATGTTGTCGTCGATATCGTGTGTCGGCGCGCCAATCAAGTCGGTTGTCATCAACCGGTACCCCATGAAGGCGACGGCGCTGGGTAAAACATTCGCCTCGATGCGGATTCTGAAATCCGCCAGTGAGTCTCCATCGCTGAAAGTGGTGATATCGGGCGCATAAAAGAAGTCTGCACCCAGAGTGACCGGCGTGTTACCAGGAAAGAGGTACTTGGCGCTGAAACCCAGCGCCAGCGCGCCTACCGATTTGCTGGGGTTGTCGATCCCCGCATAATACAAGGCAGCGCCCAGCCCCAGATTATAGGGCTGACCGGCAACTGCCGCGCCCCGAACCATCAGCGCCGCGCGACCGACGACATCATTGTTTTCATTGAATAACATGCCAACGAGGATATCGGCGCCGCCAGTCGCGACACTCGAAGAATCGACAATCAGTTCGGCCGCGCCAGACTGGCTGCTGAGCGCGAGATCGAGATCGACCGCGCTGACGTTCGATCCAAAACACCCTGCCAGCAACGCCAGTGCTGCCGCCGTTGTCGCTCTGATGGTTTTCATGTTTGCTCTCCAACCTAAGTAACCGGGTTGTAACTGCATCAATACGCCGCATTGGGCAGTCGCAGTCGTGACCCTGTGATAGACCCTTGTTTTGACAAATTCGCAAGTATCCAGGAACCAAGCATAGAGTCTGGTCAATGCCTATCCATAAGCGTCAATAATAGTTCGACCGCCTGGCCGATACCAGAAGCTTTTATACCCGGCCGCCGTCCTTCAGCCAGCAACCGCGCAATTTCCTCGCGAATATCACCATCGCGAACCTGTCGTAACGGCACCGTTTCCAATGCAACGAATTTTTGCAGCCATTGGATCAGGTAACGCGATTCGGCCCAGTCCTCGCGGGCGATATTGAGCACCGGAATTCCACACCGCGCAGCCTCGGTGAACGTACCATAACCCGGCTTGGTCAGCAGTAGATCAGCGGAGCCAATCAAGTCGGGAAAAGGCCAATCGAGCCCTTCGGTGGAAAAAACGTTGTCTTCGGGCTCGAAATCCTTGGCATCGACCAACCACTGCACCTGTTCGATCCGCGGCCAGTGATGCAGCTTTTTCGACATGGGAATACCGCCCAGACTGACCAATATCAGCTGCTTCGATGGGTCCAGCCCAAGGCGGTGATCGAGTGCCTGGCGGCGGTTGCGCGGCGTTTCGTACACCGGCGCTACCGGCGCCCGGTTGTCGCCCAGCCAGGCCATCGGCATGCTGGGTTCGGGTTGAATGAATAGGTCCGCCTGGGCATAGATCGATCGCATCCGCTCGATTTCCGGTTGCAGTGCGGCGGCGATACGGGGATTTTCCAACAAACAATCCGCCCAGTTGAGCGAGGAATAGGCGACTGCCGGAATCCCGAGTTGCTGGGCGGCAGCCAACGGCAGATAGGGAACATCGGCGATTACCAGATCAACGCTGTGCTGGCGCAACAGCGCTTTTTCCGTTTCCAGCCGCTGATCCCATTGGCGATGAAAATCCTGATGCCAGGCCAGCGTTTTCGGCCAATCGATTTCGGTCGGACCATGCATGGCGAACCCCACGTCGGCGGCCTCGGTGATCAACTCGAACCGGCCTTCGATGCGCCCTTCGACCAATGGACGCGCAAAAGCGCCCTGGACAGTGAGTTGCATCTTCGGAAGCTGCGCCCGCAAGGCGTTCACCACGGGGGCAACCTGAGACAAATGGCCATAGCCGTGGGCCGATACGGCAAGCAGAATATGCGGGTGGTTCATCAAGCGTCGAGATCAGGAATCAATTCACTTTGAAGACGACGAATCAGATCTTTCAACGCCAGCTTGCGCTTTTTCAGCCGCCGCAACTGCAACTGGTCGACGTAGACCCCTTCGAGCAGGCTCCGCACCGCAACGTCCAGCGCCCGGTGTTCCAGTTTCAGCTCATGGATTTTTTGTCGGATTCGCTCTTCTTCGTCTTCGAACATCATCGACCCTGCGTTCGTGTCCAGCCGGACTTTTGTCTATAGTACCCGAAACCCCTAATCAGGTACTATCCAACACCACAGTTGACCGACATTCGGACATTCCTGCCCATGCAACGCCTGCTGATCATTCTTTGTCTGCTACTCGCCGGCTGCGCCACACAGCCCACCAACCCACAATCGCAGCAAGCCGCGAACACCAGCTATCGACAGGCGCTGGCCAGCTTGCGCCATGGCGACTCGATCAAAGCATTGGAACTGGCCAAGCAGGCCGTTGCCGCCAATCCTTCGCATGCCGGCGCCCAGGAATTGCTGGCACTGCTCTACCAGCGCACCGGCCAACGAAACAAGGCCGCCGATCATTTCGAAAAAGCCCTTTCACTGAACCCGGACTCCGCCAGCCTGCTCACCAATTACGGCAACTTTCAATGCCGCCGGAAAAATTTTCAACTGGCGCTGGAGAGTTTCACCAAGGCAGCTTCCCTGCCCGACAACCCCGACCCGGCAATTGCCTACACCAATGCCGGCCTTTGCGCGCTACGCAGTGGTAATACCGCTCTGGCCAGAGAGAAATTTGAGCTCGCCATCGAAAAGAAAGCGGACCAGCCGGTTGCGCTCTATCAGTTGGCGCGATTATCGCTGCAAGAAGGCCACCCCGTAGCAGCCAACAGCTGGCTGGAGCAATACCTGAATCACTACCCGCATACCGCCAAAACGCTGCTGCTTGGCGCACAAATCGAATCCCGGCTCGGTAATCCGCTGGGTTTGCGTGACTACATCGACAAGCTGCGAAGCGGGTTCCCTGGCTCACCACAAACCCGGGCCGCCGAGCAACTGCTTGCATCGATGAATGGCGGAACGGGAACTGGCCCAATCCGAGCCAGCCTCGTGAACAATGATCAATGGGTTTTTGAACGTGATCCGAATCACTTCACCGTTCAAGTTGCAACCGCGAACAAAAAGGCTGACCTGGAAACCATCGCAGCGAACATCAATGCAGCCGACAAGGCAATTTTTTCAGCCGGTGGCGGAAACAGCCCGCTCTATGTACTGATCGTGGGCGACTTCGCAGACTTCAACCAAGCTCAAGCTGCGATGACAGCAATGGCCCGTAGTCTGCCCGGACGACGACCGTGGATCCGGAATTTCGCCAGCATCCAGGCACAACGGTAAGTGACCGCGCCCGCAATTCTCCCAGGGTCGCGACTGCAACTGCACAATGCGGCGCGCTGACTGGCGTTCACATCGGTCGGGCCGCTCGATGTCGTGTCGACTACGCCTGCGCAGCCCTGTGAGAAATTTGGGTTAGAAATATACCCGAAAGGAGACTCTTCCAGTTCCCACCAGTCGGTCGGGACCATGACCTTCTCCGGCGTATTCCCCCGTAATGGCAAGATTGGGAGTCAAAGCCAGTCCTGTCGCCAGTTGCGCTCTCCAGCGTGACTGGTGATTGCTCAGATCCCGACTCGAAGTCAGCTCGGCCCTGACCCTCAAATGCTCCAACGGCCTCCACAGGATACCTGGCCGCACCTCAACGCTGATTGGCGTTGTCACTGGAAGCAGCGCATTGTGCTGCAAAATCCCGTCGGAAAATACATAGAATAGCGGTCCTTTCTCACCAGCACGCCAGGCAAGCCCTCCACCACCCAACAGCGTAAAGCGGCTTTTTGCAGCGTAATCCGGCCGACTCCATGCAATTCGTGTTCGCCATGAGATCGGCTTGAAAAAAGCATCCCGGGGTTCGATAGACTGAATATCGAGCAGCGTGAATTGTTTGAAAAAAGGTTGTTTACCCGACCGAAACCCGATCGAGG
>CAZTJP010000242.1:0-3794 GCA_964613895.1 uncultured Thiotrichales bacterium
CCCCCCGACCCGGGCTACCTTGGGGTTTGGCGGGCTGCCAATCGGAGTCGCCGTAGCAAGAGCGGGTCGAGTGACAATGCCGCCAGCCGCTCTCCCGCTGAGCGGTCCAGCACCGCCGGCGCACCCTTGAAAGCATAGGCAACCGTATTGCCGTCCTCCTCATCCAGATACCAGACATCGGGCCCGAAACAGGCTCGCAAATGCTCACGGGCATTCTCGAAATCATCCGTGACATTGCGCCACAGATTGACCACCAACACACCCCCGGAACGCAAACGCGACCGGCAAAGATCGAACACCCGCAACCTCGACAATGCCGGATCCGGCCCCACCGCATTGAACAGATCCACCAACAACAGATCCCACTGCGCATCGATCGCCTCGAGAAACTGCTCCGCCTCCGCCGTGAACAACTGCAAGCGCTCATCCGCCGGCAAACCAAAATACTCCAGCGCCAGGTCGATCACCACCTCACGCCGCTCCACCGCGGTGATCGTCACCGCAGGCAAACACCCATGCAACCGCCGCGCGACACTGCCCGCGCCCAACCCCAGAATCAACACATCACGCGGCTCCGCGTGCAAGGCCGCTGCCGCCATCAACTTGTCATCGTACTCGAACAACGGACATTCCGGTCGATCGAGCCGCAAGCCACTCTGCCGGATCGACGACCCAAAATGCAGACAACGCGACCGATCATGATCGACCACTTCCACCACACCCCAGGCATCGCGCCGCTGATCGACCAGCACACCTCCGTGACGAATCTCACGCGACGATTTTCCGCGCCTCACTTGCCAGCGCATTGCGCGCACACCCCATGCAACTCCACCACCGGCCGCGCCGTCACGAATCCCACGGCCTCACCTGCGGACGCCAAACCCTGCTCGATCTTCTCATCCGCAATCTCATCCACCTGCCCGCAACGGGAACAGATCAAAAACTGACTGGCATGCGGATGATCGGGATGCGCACACCCAATATACGCATGCAAAGACTCCAGCTTGTGCACAAACCCCTGTTCCAGCAAAAAATCCAACGCCCGATAAACCGTCGGTGGCGCCGGATTGCGCGTCGCCTGACGCATCTGATCAAGAATCTCATAAGCACTGACTGGCCGATCCGCCTGACAAACCAGCTCCAGTACCAGCCGCCGCAACGCGGTCAGCCGCACACCCCGCTGATCGCACAAGCGCTCCGCGTGACGTAGAACCCGATGCTGGCTAGCCATGACGCCCCTCCAATGCCTCGGCCCGCCGAACCGCCGCATGGGTACGCCGATGCCCCAACAGCCGCCGCAACAATGCGGACCCGACATAGAAAGCCGCCACCAGCAAAACGATCACCGGCCCGGTGGGTAAATCGGAGACATAGGACAACGCCAGCCCCATGACGCTCGCGAGACTGCTGATCAACACCGCCACCAGCATCATCCCCCGCAACGAATACAAATAATGTCCCGCCACCGCGGCCGGCAACGTCATCAGCGCCAGCACCAGAATCAGGCCCACGATCTGAATCATCAGCACCACGGTCACCGCCACCAGACTGAGCAGCAACAGATAGAAAAAAGTCACCGAAATGCCGCGCAGACGGGCATGCTCCTCATCGAACACCACCGCCAGAATCTGGCGGTGATAGGCAGCGACGATCACCAGCAAAGCCATGTCGAGCATCGCCATGAACCACAGCGTGGGCGGCGACACCAGCAAAATATTACCGAACAGATAACTCATCAGATCACTCTGGTACCCCGGCGTCCGAGCAATGAAAAGAATACCCACCGCCATGCCAATGGCCCACATCGCGCCGATCAAGGTATCCTCCTGGGCTTCCAGATACAGCCTGACGAGGCCAATCAGCCAGGCTGCCAGCAACGCCGCCAGCAACGCCCCCAGCAACGGATCGAAACCGAAATAAGCCGCCGCCCCCATGCCGCCGAGCGCCGAATGCGCAATGCCGCCAGCAATGAAGGCAATGCGCTTGACCACCACATAAGCCCCCATCACGCCACAGCCGACGCTCGCCAGCAAACCGGCAATCAGGGCATATTGCAAAAACGGCTGCTGTGCCAGTGCGACAAGGAATTCCATCAGTGATCGTGGGTGACCATGCGCACATGATCCCCATAGAGTTGGTGAATGATATCGCTGTCCACCGCTTCGGTCTGGTGACAAACCAGCGTCCGGTTGATGCAGGCCACCCGATCGACATAGCTGGAAATAAAAGCGATATCGTGAGAGACGACCACAATCGTCAAGCGCTCATTGAGCCGCTTCAGCAAATCGAAAATATCGCCTTCCAGACGCTGATCGATATTGGCCGTCGGCTCATCCAGAATCAGAATGCGCGGCTCCGACGCCAACGCCCGGGCCAGCAACACCCGCTGCAACTGCCCGCCGGACAGACTGCCGATCTGCCGATGCAACAAATCCTCCGCCTCGACCTCCGCCAGCGCAGCGCGTGCCTTGCGTCGATCCTCAGCCGAATAACGGCCCGGCAAAAACTGCGACCAGAACCCGGCGCCCTCGCCAGCCCCCAGGCGCCCGAGCAATACCACCTGCTCCACCGAAATCGGAAAATAACGTGAAAACCCCGGAAACTGCGGCACATAACCAATCGCGCGCGCCGCCCGGGCCGGCTTTCCACCCAACACCCGGATCCGGCCCGACTGCGGCTCCAGCAACCCCAGAATCAGCTTCAACAGCGTACTCTTGCCCCCCGCATTGGGACCGACGATACCCAGGAAATCACCCTCGCGAACCCGCAAATCGACATGACGGACAACCGGCGGCCCACCATAGGAAAAGGAAACATCCTCCAGAACGATGACCTCAGCCGCTTCACTCATCAGCAACACCCGCGATCTGCTTCGCAGCCTCCAGCAAATTATCAGGATAACGGGCCGACAACGGATCCAGCACCACCACTCGGCCTCCAATCGCCCGGGCAATCTGCCGGGCCAGCCGCTGACTGAACTGCGGCTGCACAAAAATCACCTGCACATGCGCCGCCTTCGCCGCCTCGATCACCCTTGCCAGCGAACGCGCCCCCGGCGACTTGCCTTCATGCTCGATCGCAACCTGCGTCAACCCATAACGCCGCGCAAAATATCCCCAGGCCGGATGAAACACCATGAACCGGCGCACGCCCGACTGCTGCAGCAACTCACCAATCCGCCGATCCAGCGCATCCAGCCGCTCCGCCAGACGCTTGAAACGCTGCGCATACAAAGACCGATGCGCCGGATCGATCTCGATCAGCGCATCGCGAATATTCGCCGCAATCACCCGCGCCGCCACCGGACTCGTCCACACATGCGGATCGAGACCATGGGCATGATCGTGCCCTTCTTCAGCCTCCGAATGCGCCGCCGAAGCCACTGCCCCCACCACGCCATGCCGGGCATCCAGCCAATGGCGCTGAGATCCAAGCGCCCTCAGCCGATCCAGCCACAACCGCTCGAATGGCAACCCGGCAAACACCACCAAATCCGCATTGGCCGCCCACTGAATCTGCCGCGGCGACGGATGATAGGTTGCAGGATTATCACCAGGCCGAGCCATCGACAACACCTCCACCTGGTCACCGCCCACCGCTTCAACCAGTGCAGCAATCGGCGGCACACTCGCCACCACGCGAACCGGCGCCGCCCACCCCGCCAAGGGAAACGACAGCACCCATAACAACGCTGCAACAAGAAAACCGCGCACCGAACCACCCATCAAACTGATAATGTTACATTATAACATTACTTGGACAGCAAACACCCCACCGTTCAGCGCCCGATCCAA
>CAZTJP010000243.1:0-3791 GCA_964613895.1 uncultured Thiotrichales bacterium
TCCCTGTGACTGGATCCCCGTCCCGCGGGGATGACGGGGGGTGTCGTGTTTTTGATTTAGTGAGTTTCAACCATGGGTGATTCGATGAAGACTTATATGTGTACGGTTTGTGGCTGGATTTATGATGAGGCGAAGGGGGCGCCGGAGGAGGGTATCGAGCCGGGGACGCGTTGGGAGGATGTGCCGGATGACTGGGTGTGTCCGGATTGCGGCGAAGGCAAGAGTGCCTTCGAGATGGTGGAGGTTTGAGCCTTGCCGTCAGAAGTCGTAAGTGAAGCCGAGTGAGATTGCGTCGATCTTGATGGCTTTTTTCTCGTACAGGCGCAGTTTTTCCAGTTCGATGCGGAAGCGTCGGGTGGTGGCCAGCCACAGCCCGGCGCCATAGGTAGCGCTGCTGCCGGTGACGCCGCTGAAGGCCTCGGTGTCGAAGTCGATCGCGCCATAGCCGCCCAGCAGGTAGAGTCCGGCGCGCCGTCCCAGGGGGATGCGCGGTTCCAGGTAGATGCCGTAGGAGGCGTTGACTGCGTAGCGTCCGGAGCTGCGCACGCCGGTGTGGCCGCCGATGCGGGCTTCGAAGGCGAAGTGTTCGTACATTTTGGCCAGCCGCAGAAAGCCGATATCGGGGTTGGGTTTGTTGCCCGGCGTTTCGGTGAAGTCGAAGATCGCGCCGCCACCTTGAATGCCGCCAAACCAGGCGTAGCGGATGTTCTCTTCATCCCCAAAGTCGTCGTCGAAATCCTCGGCGAGCGTGGCGGTGAATGGCGCTAGCAGCGCGACTGCCAGCAGCAGTCCAGTCAGATATTTCATTGTGTCCGTCGGTACAGGCTGTTGCAAAGCCCGCAGACTAGCGCCGATTGCGGCCAGAATCGGTGACGTGGTTCCAACTTCCTGAATCCGCGATGAAAAATGTGATGGTTTTGTGGCCGGGGTTGGCCGCTCAGGTTAGAAGGCGTAGCCGATCTTGAGCAACTCTATGTCGACGATTTGCCTGCCGTCTTCGGAGGTGATGTCGTCATCGCCAGAGAAGATGTCCTGGTTTCCGGTGAGGTAGCGGCCAAACATCAGGCTGGCGCCGAGGTACACGCCATTGTCGAAGAAGGCGCGGAGGCCAATGCCCAGGCCGGCGCCCAGTTTGTCTTCGGTACGTTTTCCACCCAGTACATAGTTGCCTTGGCCGTCGTAGCGCCGAGTGGCGTAGGCGTTGCCGTAGAGGTGAGCGTAACGCAGGAATGCGCTGAGATAGATGCCTTGCAGGCGTTTGCCGAGGTATTTTCGGTAGTGCAGGTCCACGGTGGTTTCGCGGTAGGTTTCGTCCGGAAAGCTGCTGCTGTTGTCGTACTGGTAAAAAATCGGCATGGCGATTTCCACCCGACGTGTATGGTCGAAGTAGGCGAAGCCGCCGCTGACGGCGTGGTCACCGACGGCGAAAAAACGGAAGGGGTTGAGTTCAACGCCCCAGTGTTTGTTGTGGGGCAGCTCGCTGCTGAGCGCGGTGGTGTGTCCGGCCAGCGCCAACAGCAAGGCTAAAAGGCGAGTGAAATGTCCAGGTTTTTTCATGTGGGCCAGGCGCTGTCAGTGCGCCGACAGAGAGGTGGTGTGTGACCGGGTTAAGTATTGACCATAACGGCTACAACAACAGGATCTATATATATCGCATTGTAAAGTGCCTGGGCCTTCTTCTTGAATATGGTTTGCTTGCCAGCGTCTTTCACGTCAAGCTTTAAAAGCAGGTGGTCAAGCGCAG
The DNA here is from genome assembly GCA_964613895.1 of uncultured Thiotrichales bacterium. Taxonomy (GTDB): domain Bacteria; phylum Pseudomonadota; class Gammaproteobacteria; order UWMA-0217; family UWMA-0217; genus HyVt-560. The sequence goes on from CAZTJP010000243.1 coordinate 1,745, forward strand.
GGCCCTGTCCGTTCTTGATGGCAAGCCGAAGCGCTTCAAAATTTGCATTCGCATAGTTTTGAATCAGCATTTTGGCGTCAATGTACTTGAATCCATGGATTTCTATTTCTTTATTTTTGCGTTCATTGACATACAGCGAAGCAAAAACATTTATCAAACTATCTGAAACCGTAAGTGCGTTTTGGAAAATCTGTTTTCTATCATTCTCCATCATCTTCCTGGCAGCGGCACGCCTGGATGGTTTAATCCCAGCCACATCAAAGACACCCTCGAGATTTTTACCCCCGCCTTTCAAGACATCCTCACGAATCGCCAAGTAATGGGCATTCACATAAGCCGCAACCTTTTTACGTTTGGCCTGATAGCTGGCATTTTCAAATACGGAGCCAATCACACCAGGTAAATCCAGGGGGGAGGGTAGATGACTGTCATTTTTACTGCACGCAGTGATTGACAGGGTGCTTGATACCCACGTCAGTAATAGGGCGAATTTACCCAATCGTTTCATTCTTGCTGTCTTCATGTTACTCAGGTCACTCAGGTTTTCGGCAGGGTGACGCCTTGCTGGCCCTGGTATTTACCGCCCCGATCCTTGTAGGAGGTGTCGCAGACCTCGTCGGACTCGAAGAACAGCATTTGCGCCACGCCCTCGTTGGCGTAGATCTTGGCCGGCAGCGGCGTGGTGTTGGAGAATTCGAGCGTTACATGGCCTTCCCATTCCGGCTCCAGCGGGGTGACGTTGACGATGATGCCGCAGCGGGCATAGGTCGATTTGCCCAGGCAGATGGTCAATACGTTGCGGGGGATGCGAAAGTATTCGACCGTGCGCGCCAGCGCGAAGGAGTTGGGCGGGATGATGCAGACATCGGCCTGCACATCGACAAAGCTGTTGGCGTCGAAGGCCTTGGGGTCCACCACGGCGGAGTTGATGTTGGTGAAGATCTTGAATTCCGACGCGCAGCGGACATCGTAGCCGTAGCTGGAGGTGCCGTAGGAGACGATTCGCTCGTCATCCTGATGGCGGATCTGGCCCGCTTCGAACGGCTCGATCATCTTGTGTTTGGTCGCCATGCGGCGGATCCAGTTGTCGGACTTGATACTCATCGGTGTTACGGGTCGGTGGTCAGAATGTCGAGTGCGCGACGGTATTTCTCGGCGGTGCGGGTGACGATTTCCTCGGGCAGCGCCGGGCCGGGTGCGGTTTTGTCCCAGTCGAGCGTTTCGAGATAGTCGCGCACGAATTGCTTGTCGAAGGAGGGCGGCGAGATGCCGGGCCGCCATTGCTCGCGTGGCCAGAAGCGTGACGAGTCCGGCGTGAGGACTTCGTCGATGAGGTGGACGACGCCTTGCGCATCCACGCCGAACTCGAGCTTGGTGTCGGCAATGAGGATGCCGCGGGCGCGGGCGTAATCGGCGGCCTGGCGGTAGATGGCGAGGCTGTAGTCACGCACCTGTTGGGCGATATCGGCGCCGAGCAGTTCCCGGGTGGTTTCGTAGCGGATGTTCTCGTCATGGTCGCCCACGGCGGCCTTGGTCGAAGGGGTATAGATCGGCTCGGGCAACGGCTCGGCCAGTTGCAGGCCGGCAGGCAGCGCAATACCGCAGATGCTGCCGCTGGCCTGGTAATCCTTCCAGCCGGAGCCGACCAGGTAGCCGCGCACGATGGCTTCCACTGGCAGCGCCTCGAGTTTTTTGGCGACGGTGGCGCGGGCGGCGATGCGCTGGCGCAGGGCGGGGTTGGGAATGATCGTTTCCAGCGGCGTGTCCGACAAATGGTTGGGCAGCAGATCGCGGAAATAGTGGAACCAGAAGTTGGAGATCTGCGTCAGCACTTCGCCCTTGCCGGGAATCGGCGTCGGCAGGATGACATCGAAGGCGGACAGCCGGTCGGAGGTGATGATCAGCAATTCATCGTTGCCGGCGTCGTAGATGTCGCGAACCTTGCCGCGGTGCAGCAGCGGCAGATCGATGCCATCGGCAGTTGAAGCGGTGTTCATGAGTGCGGAGCGGCTGTTTGGGGGCGGAAGTATAGCAGGCCCCGCATGGC
>CAZTJP010000244.1:0-3788 GCA_964613895.1 uncultured Thiotrichales bacterium
CCGTGAACGACCACTGACTGCCCGAGTGCTCCGTGGTAGGTTTGAGGGGTGCTCGGTGGTGGGCTTGGCGGGTGTTCTTTTCTGGTTCTGTGTTCGATCTGTCGCCAGTCATTGACGGGGGCTGTGACTCTGTCTGTGGGTGGGTGTCGTATAATCCAGAAAGCTGCAGTTGGAGTGCGATTTGCCATGATGCCTGAGTGGTTCAACCGAGTTGTCAGTATTCCTGGCCGTTTTCTGGTCAAGGTCATTACTAGTGAAACGGGCGACTATCAGTCTTTCAGTGTTCATGATGCGAGGACGCTGGCGCATTGTCTCGAGCCTTGTGATGTTTTGCTGGTGGAGGGGAATCTTTATCTCAGTGGTGCGATCAAGTATTTGACTCAGTCGACCTGGTCTCATTCGGCCATGTATGTGGGCAATATTATTGACCCTGAGAGTGGCGGTGAGGATCCGAAGGTGTTGATTGAGGCAGATGTGAAGGAGGGGGTTGTGGGTGTGGAGTTGTCGAAATACACCAGCTTCAATGTGCGGATTTGTCGCCCGGTCGGGCTGACGACGGAGGATAAGAACCGGGTCATCAGTTACATGATGAGAAATTTGGGCAACAGTTATGATTTGAAGAATATTGTGGATTTGGCGCGTTATCTGTTTCCGACGCCGCCAGTTCCGGCACGTTTTCGCCGCAAGTTGATTGCATTGGGTAGCGGGGATCCTACGCGAGCGATTTGTTCATCGTTGATTGCGCAGGCGTTTCAGCGGATCAATTACCCGATCCTGCCGGTCTCGACCGAGGGAGAGGCATGTGAGGCTCGCCATTCTTCGTTGTTTTCACCGAGGGATTTCGATCTGTCACCTTACTTCGAGATCGTCAAGCCGACACTCAAGGCGGGGTTTGATTATCAGGAATTTTGCTGGAGGGATCGGTCCGGGGAAGCCTGACGATGTGGTGCCGCCACTGTGTGAGGTTGCTCGCGAGGGTAATCATGTTGCTGGATGTGCTGGACAATTGCGGTCGGGAATCTGTTAAACTCCCGGCCTGCATAACGACTGGCAAGTGTTGTTTCGGCCAGTTCCTGTCTTGCGCCCGTAGCTCAGCTGGATAGAGCGCTGCCCTCCGGAGGCAGAGGCCAGGGGTTCGAATCCTCTCGGGCGCGCCATTTTCTCAGTCCGGCGATCGGATGATCGCTGCCCGAATCTTGTCATCCACGTCATCCGGCAGCGGTCCGGCATGAATCACGACGATGCGGCTTTCCTGTTGCGGTGGTGTTTCGTGGCTGCTTTGTTCTTTCTCCACAAGGCTGATATGACGCCAACCCACCTCGGTCTGGATCAGTGCCTTGATGCGCGGCTGGTCGAGCCGCAGCAGGGTGTCCACGAGCTGTTGCTGATGGAAGCGGGTGGTTGGCGGAAAACGCCAGCTTTGCTGTCGCCAGCCGCCGCCGGGATCGTGGTCGTGCCCTGTTTCGTGCCGTGTACACCGGCCGGGATCGCTGTCGAGATCCAACCATTGGGGATCGAGTCGACCAAACCGTGTTTGTGCAACCACTTGTTTGGGAGGATCGAGCCGGTTGACGAGCTTCTGGAATGCCTGCAATGCCGGCGGGGTGCACAGATCGGTTTTGTTGGCGATCAGGATATCGGCGACGGTGATCTGGTCATTGAAGGTTTCGTGCCCGGTATAACGTCTGTCCAACAGGTTGCGCGGGTCGATCAGGCAGATGGTTGCACGCAGGTCGAGTACGGGACGAAAATATTTGCCTCGCAAGGTGTCGATGACCCGACCGGGATGCCCCAGTCCGGATGCTTCGATCAGCAGGCGTTTGGGGTGCGTGTCGCGCAGCAGCTGGTTGATGGCGGTTTGCAGCGGTACGCCGGCGGTACAGCACAGGCAACCGCCGGGGATTTCCTTGATGGCGACGCCCTGGCCTTTGTAGATGGCGCCATCGATGCCGGTCTCCCCAAATTCGTTGACCAGGACTGCCCATTTTCCGTGGTCGGGTTTTTGAGCGAGCAGGTCGAGGATGGCGCTGGTTTTACCGCAGCCGAGAAAGCCGGTGATGAGATTGGTGGGGATATTCGCCAGGGGTTGTCGGGCCATGTTCATCGGGTGATTGCGAGCTATTTCACGCTCCTGGCGGGTAACACAGTGTGTCATCGCCGGGTTACGTGAACCAGTTACGCATATTGGAATGGTATCTCATTGATAATTGCATGGTACCTGAACCGGTGGTGGAAGGGTGATGCCGCCAGCCGTTTCTGTCAGACCTGTATCTGCTGTGAGTGACGCTTTCCAATGAAAAAACGATTTTCCCTTGCGCTTCTGGCTGCTCTTTTGCCAATGGGCGCTTTGCTGTTTGGCCTGCCGGCCACCGTGTGGGCGATCTCGCCGACAGATGCGGATTTCCAGATTGCGGTAGATGAGTTGTCCGATCTGCCGGATGCGGATCTCGAAGATGGCAAGTGTGAAACCAGTCAGGGTGGTTGCAGCCTGCGCGCGGCGATTCAGGAGAGTAACAAGGATACTGCCCGGATTTGGGAAATCATACTGCCACCCGGCACGATTGCCATTGGCTCCTCCGGGGGAAACAATCGAGGGGGCAGCGGAGCCGGTAATTATGAGATTGCCAAGAGTGTGATATTCAGTGGCGCACCGGATGGTTCCTCGGTGCTGCAAGGGACAACTTCGTCGCGAATATTCAATATCCAACGGAATACACAGACACCAGTCGATGTGCTGATTCAGGATGTCACATTGACGAAGGGGCCGATGCTTTACGATGGTGCTTTGAACAACGGGTCGCAGATCTTCAATCGTGGCCAACTGTCGCTGATTCGGGTTACTGTCCGGAATGGCGGTGATGGCTCCAATGCGGTGTACAACGACGGAGAATCCTTGCGGGTTACCGACAGCCGTTTCATCGGCAACGGAAGAGGTATTGCAACCGACAATGGCCTGGTTGTTATCGAAAACTCCCGTTTTGAGAATAATTTTATTCGGCAGGGCGGCGCTGGTTTGTGGGCGCGCAATGCGATGGTGGAGATTCACGGCAGTACATTTATCAGCAACTCTTCGGATTCGGAAAAAGTTGGTACAGGGTTTGGTGGTGCGATTCAGCAACTGGGCGGGACGTTGGTCATCGATTCTTCCCGCTTCGAGAACAACAGCTGTGTGCTCGGTGGTGCACTGTATTCGACAGGAACACTATTGATCCGCGGGGATGTGACTTTCTCGGGCAATAAGGCGCGTCGGCAACCGCCCCAGGCACCGGATTCACCCCGCGTGGGGGATGGGGGCGCCGTGTATCTCGCCAATGGCCTGGCGACGATCCGGGATGTGACTTTCTCCAGCAACTCGGCGGAACGATCTGGCGGGGCGATCTATGTGGCGGGTGAGGCAGAGGCCCATATCCGCAGGGTGGCATTGCTCCAGAACAGTGCCGGCGTTGCAGGCGGCGGTGGTTTCTTCGAAGCGACGACGCACGCTACGCAACTGCTGGAGGCGGCAGTGGTGCGCAACCGGCTGATCTCGGCGGATGATGGTCGGGTAGGTGGTGGCTTGTGTCTGTTGGGTGGTGTCACCGTGCGCAACACTCTCATATCCGAGAATAGAGCCATCAATGGCGCTGGCGTGTTTGCGTCCGGAGCAGGTAATGTCATCGAAAATTCGACTGTGGTGCTCAATTCGAACGAAGTGATCACCAACAAGTTGGAACAATTGTTCGGCGAAGGGGGGGGCATACTGTTCGATTCCCCGGCAGACACCGACAAACTGACGCTGACGCATGTGA
>CAZTJP010000245.1:0-3783 GCA_964613895.1 uncultured Thiotrichales bacterium
AGTCACCTGAGAGCACCCTGCGGGCAGTGGTCGTGCGCGGCTGGCGGGCGTGACCGCCTGTGCCAAGCGGCGTCATTCCGGCATGGCCGCCGGAACCCAGTGCCACGGAAGGCAACCACGACGGTGGTTCACATCCCTGTGGCTGGCTCCCCGCATCCTGCGGGATGACGGACTGGGGCGCTCCACAGCCTGCTGCTGGTGCACAGGGCTTGAAGCCAGATTGCAGTCGTTGTCCAGACTTCTGGCATACCCTTTCGTTTTGACTTGGGTTTGATGGGAGCGCGCCATCGGCCATCCGGCCGTGCACGGACGTCGGCCGCAGGGACAACGGCCGTCGAGCCTACAGAGATGTATTCACGGTGATCCGTGAACGAGCGATGACTGCCGGTGCGCGGGGGACAGAAGGACACTCAAACGGGGACGAAGGAACACTCAGCCAAAGTACGGGCTATGCCACAGGTCGGGGCCGGCCGTTGTCATCGAGCGCCACATAGACGATCTCGGCATCCGCGACTCGAACGATCACCGGCTCGCGCGGATTGCGTTCGACATAGATTTCGATCGCGACCGTCAGCGAGGTTCGGCCAACGGCGGTGATGTCGGTAAAGACATTGACGATATCACCCACATAGACCGGCTTGATGAAACGGAACCGGTTGACCGCCACAGTCGCCACCCGCCCCCTCGCCCGCCGAACCGCCGGAATACTGCCCGCAATATCTGCCTGCGCCATGAGCCAGCCACCAAAGATATCACCGCCTGCATTGGTGTGCTCCGGCGTTGCCGGTGTCCGGATCTCCAGATGCATCTTGTCGGGAAACTGGTCAGTCATCCGAGTTCGAACAGCGAATCGATGACATCCGCATAACGGTTCAAAATATGCGAACGCTTCATTTTCAGCGTCGGCGTCAACAGTCCATCGTCGATGGTCCAGGGCTCCAGATCGAGATAGGCGCGCCGAATCTGCGCATAACCGGGAAAATCCGCCAGTTGCTGGTTGACCCGCCTGAGCACCGCCTTTTCGACATACCGCTCTCGCAGACTCTGTGGATCATCCGGATCGACATCCAGCGCCTGCGCCATCGCCCGCCACTCGTGACGATCGAGCACCAGCAACGCAGCAAGAAATGAACGGCCCTCGCCCAATACCATCACCTGATCGATCAACGGATCCATGGCAATCGCCATCTCCATATCGGCCGGCGGCACCTTCTCGCCATTGCCCAGCACGATGATCTCCTTGATCCTTCCGGTAATGTACAAATGTCCACGTTCATCCATTCTCGCCTGATCACCGCTGTGCAACCAGCCATCGGCATCGATCGTCTCTTTGGTAGCCTGTTTATTTTTCCAGTAACCGAGCATGACGCAACGACTGCGGGTCAACAGCTCGTCGCGCTCGCCAATGCGCACATCGATACCATCGAGCGGAATACCAATACTGTCAGGGATATTGGATTCTGGCCGGTTGACCGAAACCACCGGTGAAGTCTCTGTCATGCCATACCCCTGCAAGATTGGCACACCCAAACCGAGAAACGCACGAGCGATATCCGGTGGCATCGCTGCGCCCCCACAAACCGCATAACGCAGGCGACCGCCAAGGCTTTCGGTCACCTTGCGCGCCACCAGTTGACGCAACAACGGCCACAAGATCAGGCTTGGATGTCGTGGCGCCCGACCCTGCCGATACTCGAAATTCCGGTATCCCACCGTCACAGCCGCATGAAACAACTTGCGCTTGAGGGACGACTGTTTTTTCAGGCCCGACTGGATCCGCGCATAGACCTTTTCATAAATGCGTGGCACCGAGATCAGAATCGTGGGTTTCTGCTGCCGCAGATCTTCGGCCAACAGGTTCACCGAGCGCGCATAGACGACTTCGGCGCCCACCATCATTGGCATATAGTAGCCTGCGGTGCGCTCGAGCATATGCGACAACGGCAAGAAAGACAGAAAGCGGTCACTGTCGAGAAATTCACCACAAGTCGTCGATGCAAAGGCATTGAACAGAATATTGTCATGGCTCAGCATCACCCCCTTGGGGCGACCAGTGGTGCCGGAGGTATAAACGATGGTCGCCAGATCCAGCGGCTCCGACTCCTCCGCCAGCAAGGGCCCTTCCAGTCCAAACAGCCAGTCCGCCAACGACTCCAGTCGCGGATCGCCCGGCTCCTGCTCTTCCTCGATGGTGTTGATGCTGACGATGCGCTTGAGCTTCTTGAGCCGGTCGCTCACGGTTTGCAGGCGCTGCCATTGCCGCTTGCCTTCGACCACCAGCAACTTCACGCCTGCATCGGCCAGAATATAAGCGGCATTGTCGGGGCGGTCATCGGTATATAGCGGCACCGTCACCAACCCCAGCCCCAGCGCGGCCTGATCGAAAAGCACCCACTCGCGACAATTTCTCGACATGATCGCAACGCGATCGCCGCGCTTGAGTTTTTCCCTTTGCAACGCAGCCTGCCAGCGACCAACCTCCGTCTCCATGGTTTTCCAACTGGTCGTCTGCCACTTCTGAGCCGCAACATCGAAATGCCGATAGGCTGGCGCATCCGGCGTATCAGCAACCCGGCAGCGGAACAGCCCGGCCAGCGTCTTGGCGCGATCGGGAAGAATGGGTTTGACGTGTTGAATCATGAAAAATTCCTATTTCGCCAGCCACAGCCGCAAACGCAAGCCCCAGGCCGTGGTGTAGCCCATTTCCCGGTAACGGACGTTACCCTGGCTGTCGAGAATGAAATGCGCCGGTGTCCCGCGCACACCAAAGCGTTTTGCCAACTCGCCGGTTTCATCGACGATCGTGCGCCAGCGCAACCCGTTGTCATGCATATAGGCCGTCACAGCCTTGTCATCACCCGACTGCATGGCAACGCTCAACACCGGCCAGCGGCGCGAAACCGCATCGATGGCGCCGTGTTCAAATTTACAGATGTGACACCAGCTCGCCCAGAAATACAGCAACACAGGCTTGCCACGGTAATCGGCCAGAGAAACTCGCTGCCCTTGCAGATCGGTGGCAATGAAAGACGGCGGCGGGCCGCTCACCATGCCGCTCATCATCCAGCTGCGTACCCCCAAGTAGATAGCAACAAAGATCAGGATTTGCAATATCAGGGAAAAAGCCCGCCGGCGGCCGGAAACAGTTTTCTTTCGTAACAGCATCGATTATCGTGGCATCTGGAACCTGAGAGAAGGATACAGTGTCGCGGTAATCACCGCCTCTTTTCCCATGCTGATCGACCTCATCCGCCACGGCGAACCCGTCGGCGGCCCGCGCTACCGGGGCCATGCCATCGATGATCCACTCAGCGACAAAGGCTGGCGGCAAATGTGGGCCGCCGTCGGCATGCATTGTCCCTGGCAACGCATTGTCACCTCCCCGCTACGCCGCTGCCGCGATTTTGCCCAGGCACTGGCGCAGCAGGAAAACCGTCCTTGCGACATCGAACCCGAATTGCGAGAAATCGGCTTCGGCGCCTGGGAAGGCAAAACCAAGGCCGATCTTTGTGCGGAACGCCCGGATGAATTCCATGCTTTCTATCGCGACCCTGTGCGCCATACCCCCAGCGGAGCCGAGCCGGTGACCGACTTCTTCGAACGCATTTCCAACTGCCTGGCCAGCCTGCCGGAACGATTCACCGAAGATCACCTGCTGCTCGTCGTCCATGCCGGCGTAATCCGCGCCTCGATCGCCTGGGCGATCAACGCAGCACCCGACAGCATGTACCGCGTCCAGGTGCGCAACGCCAGCCTGACACGCCTGGCAGTCGATGGCGATCA
>CAZTJP010000246.1:0-3781 GCA_964613895.1 uncultured Thiotrichales bacterium
AAGAGATGTTATACTTTTTGACATGGGTAATAGTGCCACGCCAGAGAACCCCTCCCCCAACTCGGCGCTGTTCGCAACGCTGAAAAAAATATTGCGGCCACTGCTCCGCCTGCTGATTGCCCGTCAGGTTCCCTATCCCTGGTTCATGGCGCTCGTCAAATCCCTCTACGTCGAGATTGCCGAAGCGGAATTCGGTTTCGACCAGCAACCGCCGAGTGACAGCCGGATCACCTTTCTGACCGGCATTCATCGCAAGGAGGTCAAACGACTTCGGGAGCAACACAAACAACCGGATGAACCGCCACCCAAATCGGCGCATCTCGGTCTGCAACTGGTCAGCCGCTGGTGCAATACACCCGAGTTCCTCAATGACAGCGGTCACCCCAAGGCGCTCCCCCGGCTGAAACAAAAGGACGGCTCTCCCAGTTTCGAGACCTTGGTCGAATCGGTCAGCAAGGACATTCGGCCCAGAACGATTCTGGACGAGTGGCTGCATCAAGGTATCGTCGAATGCGTTGGCGACGATCATATCCAGCTCCGTACCGAAGCCTTCATCCCCCGGGAAGATGTGGACGAGAAGATCTATTTCATGGGAGAAAGCCTTTCAAGCCACATCGGCGCCTGTGTCCACAATGTCGAAGGCGATTCCAACCCGATGCTGGAACGCTTTCTCTATTACGACGGGCTGACGCGCCAGGATGTGGCACAACTCGAAAACCAGGCCAAACACCTCGCCATGGAGAACCTTCAACAGGTCAATCAGGCCGCCGCGAAAATAGTGAACAACAGAAAAAATCCTCCCGATACCGCTGAGCAACCGTTTCAAATCCATTTCGGCGTTTATTTCTACTATACTCCCCTCAGCCGGTGTCAAAGTGATGAGCAGACGGAACCAAAAACAAAAACATCCAACCAATAACGCAGCCACCACCATGAGGATACGAGAATGGACAAGCCTGTCTCTTCACTCGAAAAGGCAAAGCCCCGGCAACACCTTTTCCTGACCGTCATCTGGACGCTACTCATCCTCCTGTTACTGGCTGGCTGCAGCGACTCGAATCAGGCAGATCCCGGCGACGGTGCGGGCGGCATCGGCGGAACGGGCGTGACGCGGGGCGCCATTTCCCGCATCGACCACATCGCCGTCGTCAACGGTATCAAATTCGATCTGACCGACTCGGTTCTGATTCGTAACAATCGGGAATCCTCGGAACAGAATTTTCTCGTGGGTGACGTGGTCTATGTTCTGGCCACCTATCCCGACAAGAGCCTCGACGCCATCGCCAAGGCCAAGCGAATGGAATACGCCGGCACGCTGGAAGGCCCGGTGGAAAGCCTTCCGGCCGACGACCAACTCGAAGTGCTCGGGCAAACCGTCTTCGTCGATCGTAATACCGCCTACGCCAACCTCAATACGCTCGAAGACCTGAAAGTCGGTGATATGGTCGAGGTGTCCGGCTTCCACGATGCAGCCAACAACATTATCGCGACCGGCATCACACGCCGCCCCAACGATCCGAATGCACCGAAAATGCTCAAGGGCTATCTCTCCGAGCTGGATACTAACCAGCGGCGCTTCCATATTGGCAAACAGACTGTCGATTACGCCAATGCACAACTGATCGGCCTCGATGAGAGTGGACTGAAAAATGGCCGCTATATCGGCGTCTGGACCCGGGCGGGACTGGAAAATGGCGTCTTCGTCGCCCGCAAGATCAAACCGGCGCAGCAAATTCCGCCCTTGCCGGCAGGCATCAAGGCGAATATCTCCGGAGTCGTCACCCGTCAGCTCTCGGACACCAAATTCGAGATCAATGGCCAACCGATCGAGATCAGCGACGATGAAACTCAATTCTTCAATAACCACAGTGCCGACGATATCGTCTTGAATGCCCGCATCGACATCCGTGGCGATGTCCATCAGGATGGCGCCATCGAAGCCTATGAAATCCATTTCCTCCAAACCGGCGACCAGTGCCTGCAATCGCAACTGGAACGCAACCACGTCTTTCCCGCTGAATCACGCCTCCAGCTCCTGGGTATTGACGCCGAGGTTCGACTGCAAACCCTGCTGATCGACAGACAGGCGAAAGACAAGCACCCGCTGGCGCTGAGCAGCCTGAAGGAAGGTGACACCGTTCGAATCTGCGGCTACCGCGATTATGCGCAACACTTCATCGCAACGCGTATCGACCGGCTCGATACGAACAAGCGCAAAACATTCGTCAAGGGCTATGGCAGCCGGTTTGACGCCATCACCCACCGGGCCAGCATTCTGGGCGTCGATATCCTCACCACGCCGGATACCGTCTACCAAATCTCCGACGGCCACGAGATTTCGGCTGAAGCCTTTTTCAACCGTGCAGCGCACAGCGGCGAATACATGCTGATCGCCACGGGTGAGCTGACATCCACATCACCCTATACCCTGCAAGCCACCCAGCTGCGGCTGACGCCCTGACCCCAGTCTTGCCAGCTTGCCGGCGGAAAAGATGATCCGTCGGCCTCACTCATCCACCGCAAACTCGATCCGATCCGCCAATTGTGACAATGCCTGCCTGGCGCAGGCCGCATCCTTGTCGCCGCCCGGCGCGCCACTGACGCCGACCGCGCCAATGTTGTAACCCCCAGCCGTGATCCGGACGCCGCCCTCCATCACGATCAGCCCATCGATGTGATTCAGATCCAGCCGGATATCCTTACGATTGGCGCGAAACGTTCCGGTATCCGCCCAGGCCATCACCGCCATATTGGCCTTGCGCTTGGCAATCTCCAGCGTGAAGCGCGCCGCGCGATCATCCCGCAGCGCCGCCCGAACCAGCGCATGCCGATCCACCACCACCGCGCTGACGTGGTAACCTGCCTTGCGGCATGCCTGCACCGTTGCATTGGCGATATCCCGCGCCAGATCCATGCCGATATTCTTTTCCGTCACGATATCGCCGGCCCACAACCGGGGCGCCACCGCCAGAACCATCACCAATGACGCCACTGACACAACCCGAAATCTGCTCATGGAAACCTCTCGATTCAAATACACCCTACTGGGTATAGCTCATTGACCTGGCGTCTCGCCAGTCGGTGATCAAAAACGATAACCCAGCATCTCGATATCCCGGGCAAAATGCCGGGCCACCAACTCCGCCGTATCATCCGCATAGTAACTGCGATAATCCTGCTTGCGATCCGTCGCCTTACGCCGCGTCGGCAACGTCATCCGCGCCACCCCAATGCGATCGCATACCGTATCGAAATCCGCCTGCAAACGCTCCGTCCGGCCAATGAAATCCACCAACTTCTCCCCATGCAAGCCCACCAGATAATCCGTCTGCAACTCCAGCGACGTATCGATGTGATACTGCCACGGCCGCTCCGGATCGAACTTCCAGCGCATGAACGCATTGAAATCGTCGATACCGTTCATGAACTCCGGCCGCTCGCGACGAATATGGTGAAACGAACTGACCTGCAAATCCCAGGGATTACGTACAAACGCAAACTTGAAAAGCTGCTCGAACAACTCCGCCGGCAACATCTCCCGCGCCGCAATGATCTTGCTATGACGCGGAAACTTCGTCCCCAGCCGATGCCCGGTCAAATGACTGAAGCGGTGACACAAAAACATCAACGGATAATACGGATCCCGCCAGCGCAGACGATTCAGCGCCGTACGCACACTCGTCCCCCCCGTCTTGGCAATATGCACAAACAAAAACTTGTAGCGGTTCGACAACAGCATGGCAGCACGATCCGGAAAAACACCCCGGCATTGTATAGGAAA
>CAZTJP010000247.1:0-3780 GCA_964613895.1 uncultured Thiotrichales bacterium
CGGTTTGCTGTGATTTGCCGAAAACCGCTATGATAGGCGCCTCCGGGCTGTGTGCCTGTTTCCGGATTCGTGCCGGGTTCACCGGAGCGGAATTCAGCCTTTATCCATGCGGGTGTAGTTCAATGGTAGAACCTCAGCTTCCCAAGCTGATGACGTGGGTTCGATTCCCATCACCCGCTCCATACTCAGCTTTCCTGCCGTTGTGATTGGCCCCTTTTGATCGGACGAATCTGTACATGAGCAAATGCATTGTCATCGGTGCGGGCGCCATCGGCCTGATGTCGGCCCGTTTTCTGGCGCAAGCCGGTTTCGAAGTGGAGTTGATCGAGCGCGGCGAGGTTGGGCGCGAGTCTTCATGGGCGGGTGGCGGCATCATCTCTCCGCTCTATCCCTGGCGGTATCCGGATGCGGTCAACCGGTTGGCCGATGATTCACAGCGGCGTTATCCCGAACTGGTGGCAGAGCTGCGGGCGGAAACGGGGATCGACGCACAGTTGCTGACTTCAGGCATGTTGCTGCTGGATGCACCGGAGCCGGAGATGGATGACTGGGCCAGACAGTGGGGCCATCAGGTTGAGCGGCTCGATTCATCGGCGGCCATTCAGGCGGTGCAGCCGGGGATCGATCCGGCGGTCACGCAGGCCATCTGGCTGCCGGATCTGATGCAGATTCGCAATCCCCGTTTGTTGGCGGCGTTGCGCGCCAGTATCGAAGGCCTGCCGGGCATCACGGTTCGGACGCAGACGGCGGTGCAGTCGATCGCCGTGGAGCACGGGCGGGCAGTGGGTGTCGAGACAGCGAGCGGTCGAATCGAAGGCGATGTGGTGCTGGTCAGCGCCGGCGCCTGGAGCAGTGCGTTGTTGCCGGAGCATGGCGCCCGGTTTCGCCGTATCGAGCCGGTCAAGGGACAGATGATTCAGTTCAGGACCGAGCCGGGAACACTCACACGCATGATCATGCGCGACAGCATGTATCTGATTCCCCGTCAGGATGGCCGGATACTGGCGGGCAGCACGCTGGAGCACACCGGTTTCGAGAAAACGACTTCCGAGGAGGCGCTGGCGCGTTTACGCCGCTTTGCGACGGAAGTCGTGCCGGCCCTGGCGACAGCGCCGGTGGTGCATCACTGGGCGGGGTTGAGGCCGGGCACCGACTCGGGCATTCCGTTGATCGGCCCGCATCCGGATGTTGCCGGCTTGTTCGTCAATGCCGGCCATTACCGTAACGGGATCGTGATCGGTCTGGCATCCACGCGGCTGGGTGTCGATCTGATTTGCGGCAGGACGCCGGAAATCGATCCTGGCCCGTATCAGTTGGTGCGAACTGCCTGACGTGAACTGTTTTTTGGAAAAGGCCTGTTCGGCGGTTATACTCGAAGCATGCACAAGGCGCTATCGATAAGAGAACAGGTGACACGCAGGCTGGTTGATCTGGGTATCAATCCGACCCGGCAGCGCGTGGAGATTGGCGCCTGCCTGTTCGACGGAGACAAGCATGTCAGCGCCGATCAGGTGCTGGAAATGGTCAATCAAGGGCCTTATGAGGTCTCCAAGGCGACGGTTTACAACACCCTGGGGCTGTTTGCCGGTAAAGGGTTGCTGCGGGAAGTCGTCGTCACCCCCGGCAAGGTGGTCTATGACACCAATACCAGTGATCATCATCACCTGTATAACGTCGATACCGGCGATCTTCAGGATTTGAGCCCCGAAGATATTCAGGTGAGCCGCCTGCCGGAACTCGGCGGCGATGTGCGGATCGACGGTATCGACATCATCGTCCGCGTCAGCAGCAAGTCTCCGTAGCCAGCGTTCAGTTGTCCGCATCCCAGTATTTCGTGGCGATGCCTTCTCCCAGATCGGCCTCGATCAGCCGTCGCCGCACTTCCAGTAACCGTTCGATCAATTCTGGCTCTGCTCGTTCGTAGGCCTCGGTGTCCGGCACGCGTTTGACGACCACGCCCAGCAGTTCGGTGATGGCATTGCCGATCGAGTTCTGGCTGATGGTGACGAGGTATTTGCCGGCGTCGTTACGGTAGATCAGTTGCTTGAAAGCCGGTTGCCAGCGGATGGCGTTGGCGTATTGCGGATCGCGGATGCAACGTTCGCGCACTTTCTTGGCAGTCGCCAGAAAATCATTGTTGTACAGCAGCTTGCGCTCGACCTGCTGCGGAAAGTAGATGTCTTTCGGCATTGGCGCATTGCGCGTGGAGACCTGGCTGAAGAAGGTTTTGTAGAAGTCGAGAAAGCCTTTCAGTATCACGTCGTACTCGCGCCAGAACCAGATGTCCTTGAGTGTGGCCAGTCCTCCCTGAATTTCCCAACAGGGTAAGCCTTGCGGGTATCCGGTCAGGCCGATTCGGGCGTCGCGGTCCTCGGCAGGTTTGAGGATTTGCAATTCGAGTGTGTCGAAGAATTCGCGATAGACGTCGTGCATATAGGCCTGGAACAGGCTGTGTTGGCCACCGTCGGTGAGGTTGGGGTTGTTGGGGTCGGCCAGTTTCGCAGCCCGCAGCGCAGGCAGGTCGAAAACCATGAAATGGTTGTGCAGCATGCGAATGCTGGGTACGCCGGGAGAGGTCAGTGGCCAGGTGGCGTCGAGGCTGGCTTCGCCCGCGAGCAGCAGATGTTGGTCCGGATCGGGGAAGGATTCTTCCATGTATTGGATCAGGATCTGGTTCATCCGGTTCCACACATTTTTTACGTGTTCTGGCACTTGTGTCCGGCGCACCGGGCGGCCCAGCGGGTTGAGTACGGTTTTCGAGGTGTTGTAGATGATCGAGGAGTCGAAGGTGGTGCTGTGTCCCAGTGCCTTGCGGTAGAACAGCAGGTTTTCGGGATTGCGCAGCAGGCCGTTGTTGTTTTCCAGGTCGTTGAGATTTTCGGTGCTGTTGAAGAACTCGTTGGGCTTCATGCCTTCCGGCACTTCGAGCGGAATGGGACGGAACGGGGTAGTGATTTCGCGGGGGCCGATCTGCATGGTGACTCCTGACCTGTTAGCGGAATCGGGAGCATATCAAGTGATGGGTGGTTCGGCCATCGGCAACCGCTCAAGTGACAATGGCCGCGGTAACTGCTCTGCGGTGATCCAAGCTGCGAATGGCCTGCACGGGGTGGTGACGGGGCGCGAAGATAAAAGCCCGATTCACTGTCGAATCGGGCAATGGAGGAAGTATGTCTCGCCCGGGGGATTCGGACGAGTGGATCAGGCCGCTTTGGAAACCTTGCGGATCAGCGGGTAAAGGTGTTCGGTCTCATCCAGAATCCGTTTTTGCACCATCTGGAACATGTGGTTGGTGTCGTCGAGGAATTTCTTGTGATCGCGAATGTGGATCTTTTTCTTGTTGCACCATTTGCGAACGTAGCGGTTGAAAATCCGTTTGATTTCGGATGAACCGGACAGGAACAGTTTGGCGGTGTTGTTGACTTGAATGTCCGGGTGCACGAGCAGATCCTTGTACAAGTGCCGGTCTTCCAGATCGAGATGAGCCTTGACTTCGTCGAGATAGCGGAAGAACAGATCGGCAGTGATTTCGTTGTCACACATACCCCGATCATCGATGAGTCGCTCCAATACATTGGAGAGTTCCATAATACGATGATTTTGCGTATTCAGTTCGTCGAAAGTTACCATGGTTACGCCCTCTGAAATTGGAATTTTCCGAAAACAACGGTAGGAATGACTGCGAGTCTATCCTGTATGTCTGGCAATCGTATTAATTTATATCAATTAGTAAATTAGAGTATTGTTTTAGAAGAATATATTGACCCGGTGATCAATTGG
>CAZTJP010000248.1:0-3775 GCA_964613895.1 uncultured Thiotrichales bacterium
TCCATTCTGACCGCGCAATATTTGTATTCCGGGATTTTTCCGTCGGGGTCGAGGGCATCGTTGGTGAGCAGGTTGGCGGCGGCTTCCCGGTAGCAGAAGGGGAGGAAAACCTGCCCGGGTTGCAGCTGGTCGTTGGCGAGAGCAGTGACGGTGATTGCGCCACGCCTCGAGCAAACGGTGGTCTGGCTGCCGTTTTCGATGTCCAGTTCGGCGAGTGTTTGCGGGTGGACGTGGATCAGTGGCTGAGGTTGCAGCTGGTCGAGTATTTCGGCGCGGCGGGTCATGGCGCCGGTATGCCAGTGCTCGAGCAGGCGGCCGGTGATGAGGATCAGCGGATATTGCGCGTCGGGCAGCTCATCGGCATGGCTCAATGTGACGGCGCGCAGTTGTCCGCGACCGTTGGGCGTGGGGAATCGTTCACTGAAGAGGACGGGTTGACCGGGATCGTCGCTGTTCCGGCAGGGGTAGGTGATGGCGCTTGCTTTTTCGAGCCGCTGCCAGTCGATGCCGGCAATGCTGGGCATGGCCTGGCGCATTTCTTCGAAGACGGCTTCGGGTCCGCTGTATTGCCATGGCAGGCCGATGCGTCGCGCGATCTGCTGGATCAGTTCGAGGTCTTGACGTGCCTCGCCGGGTGGCTGAAGGGCCTGGTGGGCGATCTGGACGCGCCGGTCGGTGTTGGTGAAGGTGCCGGTTTTTTCAGGCAGGGCGGCGGCGGGCAGGATAACGTCGGCAAAAGCGGCGGTTTCGGTGAGGAACAGGTCCTGTACGACCAGGTGTTGCAGCCGCGAAAGCGCCTGTCGGGTGTGGTTGAGGTTGGGGTCGGACATGGCGGGGTTTTCGCCCATGATGTACATGCCGCGAATGTCGCCCTGGCTGGCGGCACGCATGATTTCGACCACGGTGAGCCCCGGCTTGCCGTCGAGCTTGCAGCCCCAGAGTCGTTCGAAGTGTTGCCGCGCGGCTGGGTCGTCGACGCGCTGGTAGTCCGGGAAGACCATGGGAATGAGGCCGACATCGGAGGCGCCTTGCACGTTGTTCTGTCCGCGCAGGGGATGCAAGCCGGTGCCGGGCCGGCCGATCTGTCCAGTGATCAGCGCCAGGTCGATGAGGCAGCGGGCGTTGTCGGTGCCGTGGATGTGTTGTGAAACGCCCATGCCCCAGAAGATCATGGCGCGTTCGGCGGTGGCGTAGGCGCGCGCCACTTCGCGCAAGGTGTCGGCGGGGATGCCGCAGATCGGCGCCATGCGTTGCGGCGAATAGTCGGCCAGGTGTTGGCGCAGGGTTTCGAAACCCTCGGTGCGCCGGGCGATGAATTCGGCATCGGTCAGGCCTTCGTGGACGATGACATGCATCAGCGCATTGAGCAGCGCCACGTCGGTGTCGGGACGGAAGCGCAGGTAACGCCAGGCGTGACGCGCCAGCGCCGGGCGGCGTGGGTCGAGCACGATCAGCCGTGCACCGTCGCGGGCGGCCTGTTTGATGAAGGTGGCGGCCACCGGGTGGTTTTCGGTGGTGTTGGAACCGATGACGATGATGACATCGGCCAGCGCCACATCGGCAACGGGGTTGGAGACCGCGCCGGAGCCGATCATTTCGAGCAGCGCGGCCACCGATGAGGCATGGCAGAGGCGGGTGCAGTGGTCGACATTGTTGCTGCCAAAGCCGCAGCGCACCAGTTTCTGGAACAGATAGGCTTCTTCATTCGAGCCTTTGGCCGAGCCGAATCCGGCCAGTGCTTGCGGACCGGCGGTTTCCCGAATGTGCCGCAGACCGTTGGCGGCGAGGTCGAGCGCTTCGTCCCAGTCCGCTTCGCGGAACCAGTCGCGCGCCTGCGCCAGCGGTTGTGTGAGGGCGAGCGACCGGGGCGCGTCGTCACGCCGGATCAGCGGGCGATTGAGCCGGTCGGGATGGTGCAGGTAATCGAAGCCGAAACGGCCCTTGACACAGAGACGGCCATGATTGGCCGGGCCATCCCGGCCTTCGACGGCGATGATGCGGTTGTCACGCACCTGGTAGCTGACCTGGCAGCCGACGCCGCAATAGGGGCACAGCGAAGGCGTTTGATGG
The DNA here is from genome assembly GCA_964613895.1 of uncultured Thiotrichales bacterium. GTDB lineage: Bacteria > Pseudomonadota > Gammaproteobacteria > UWMA-0217 > UWMA-0217 > HyVt-560. Next base: position 2,071 of record CAZTJP010000248.1, read on the forward strand.
TCGGCGTCGAGACGCGCCTCGGCACGCGCCGGCAACAGCGCAGTGGTGGGGCAGACGGCGAGGCATTCACCACAGGCCACGCAGCTGGAATCGCCCAGCGGATCGTCCAGATCGAAGACGATCCGGCTGCGGGCGCCGCGAAAGGCGAGGCCGATGACATCGTTGCCCTGCAAGTCGTGGCAGGCGCGCAGGCACCGCGTGCAGCGGATGCAGGCGCCTGCATCGAAGTGAAGCGCCGGGTGGCTGGTGTCGGGCGCGTCCGCTGTCACCCGGGTGTACCCCGGATTTTTCACTGGGTCATGACTGCCACCGCCCAATGCGGCGTACTGGCTGGCGGTCACACCGAGTTTGCGACACCAGTATTCCAGTGCATTGCCGCCCGCCTTGGCAGCCGGTGTTCCGGATTCGGCCAGCAACAGTTGCAGAACACCACGTTGAGCGCGGCGTGGGCGGTCGCTGGCGCTGTGTACCACCATACCTTCCACGGGTTGGCGGGCGCAGGCGGGCGCCAGTGCCCGTTCGCCGTCGATCTCCACCAGGCAGGCGCGGCAGTTACCGGCTGCCGGCAGGCGCTCATCCCAGCACAGATGGGGAATCTCGATGCCGTGCCGCCGCGCAGCCTGGAGAATGGATTCGTCGTCATGGGCCGAGATGCTTTGGCCGTCGAGCGTAAAGCGGATCATCCGTCCACCTCATCGGGAAAGTGGCGCAACAGGCAGAGAAACGGGTTGGGTGCTGCCTGTCCCAGACCACAAATGGACCCCTCCTGCATCACCGAGGCCAGTTCGCTGAGCAGTGCGCGGTCGGGGCGCGGCTGACGCAACAGTGCCAGCGCCTGTTCGGTGCCGACGCGGCAGGGCGTGCACTGGCCGCAGGATTCATGGGCGAAGAAACGCATGGCGTCGATCACGGTGGCCTTGATGTCGTCCTGCTGCGACAACACCAGAATGGCGGCCGAGCCAAGAAAAGCGCCGTGGGGCTGAAGCGTGTCGAAGTCGAGCGGCTCGTCAGCCAGCGAGGCAGGCAGCAGGCCACCAGCCAGCCCACCGGGCAGGAAGGCGCGCAGTTCATGTCCTTCGGCCATCCCGCCGCCGTGTTCTTCGATCAGTTCCCGCAGCGTGATGCCGGCAGGGGCGCGGTAGACACCCGGCCGGCGCACCCGTCCGCTCAGTGAGTAATAGCGCAGGCCGTGATGACCGTGACGGCCCGCATCACGGTAGAACGCCGGGCCTTTTTCAGTGATTTCTGTCACCCAATAGAGTGTTTCCCAGTTGTGCGCCAGGGTGGGCTGGCCAAACAGGCCCCGTTCGGCGATATAGGGTGGCCGCAGCCGGGGCATGCCGCGTTTGCCTTCGATCGATTCGATCAGCGCCGTTTCTTCGCCGCAGATGTAGGCGCCCGCGCCGCGATGCAAATGGATAGCGGGCAGCGGGCAGGGTGGATCGGCTTGCAGTGCGGCCAGTTCCTGTTCGAGCAGCGCGCGGCCAGCGGCATATTCATCGCGCAGGTAGAAGTGAACGGCCTCGGCATCGACGGCCCAGGCCGCGATCAGGGCGCCTTCGATGCAGCGGTGTGGTTCGGTTTCGAGCAGATGGCGATCCTTGAACGTGCCGGGTTCGCCCTCGTCGATATTGACGACCATCTGCCGTGGGCCGGGATGTTGCCGGACCAGGCGCCACTTGCGGGCCGCCGGAAAGCCGGCGCC
>CAZTJP010000249.1:0-3766 GCA_964613895.1 uncultured Thiotrichales bacterium
GGCTGGCCACCAGACCCGCCAGCGTGGTTTTGCCACTGCCGGGCGGCCCCCACAATACCATCGAATGCAAGCGGCCCTGCCTGACTGCTTCGTATAATGGCTTACCCGGACTGAGCAGGTGGTCCTGCCCATAAACCTCTTCCAGCCGCGCCGGTCGGAGCCGGTCCGCCAGAGGCTGCCAGGGGAGATCGGGCTTGTTGGAGTTCTGTGGAATAATCGTCCGGCGTCGCGAGGGTTATCGGGGTTTGCCAATCACATCCACGCCCTTGGGTGGGACGAACCGGAACTGGGATTGACTCAGCGGCACATCGAAACTGCTTTCCTGGAAACGGATCATGGTCATCCGACCAAACTGGTCGTACAGATCCATCGCCTGGACGCCGGCATCATCGAGTCCTACCTCGATCTTGATAAAGTCGCCTTGCTTGTCCTTCGGACGCAATTCGACCCATTGCAGCCCTTCTCGCGGTGATTTTTCCAGTACGACGTAGCGCTTCGACAGATCGGTGGCATTGGTCAGGATCGCTGCCGGCGAAGACCCCAGTGCCTGGGACAACGGTTTGACCGTGACCTGTTCCAGTTCGACGTCGTAGATCCACATATTGCGACCATCGGAAACGATCTTCTGTGGCGAAGGGGATTCATATTTCCACAAGAACTTGCCAGGGCGCTTGAGACGAAATTCACCATACGAGGTCTGGGTGATCTGTCCCTGCTCGTTGACGACTTCCTGGGTGAAAACTGCCTTGACCGTTTTCACCTTTTTCATGAAATGGTTGAGATATTCGGTACCACTGACCGCGTGTGCAGAAGCGGTGAACAGCACCAGCACCATACCAACCAACAAGCCATTGAGTTTTTTCATTGTGACTCCTTCATGTATTACCTGGGTCAAGGCCTTCGGGCGAACCCGTATCACCCGACGCCAAATCATTGTGATTGTTCTGCCTTAACGCCGGCTGAAAACGGCGCCGGATCAGGTTTCCGGTGGTGGCGGCGCCAGCACCTCACGTGAACCATTGCCCTGGACGGCGCTGACCACGCCAGTCGCTTCCATCTGCTCGATCATCCGGGCCGCCCGATTATAGCCAACCTTGAGCCGCCGCTGCACGTAGGAGATGGAGGCCTTGCGTGATTCGGTCACGATCGCAACGGCCTGGTCGTACAACGCATCCGTTTCTGCATCCCCTCCTGCCAACGGTTCCAGACCGGGAATCGCTGCAGCACCAGCCTCTGGCTCATCCAGAATCTCCTCGAGATAGTCCGGCTCACCCTGCTCACGCAAAAACTGAGCCACCTGATGAACCTCATGATCAGCCACGAAGGCACCATGCACGCGAATGGGCAGCCCGGTACCCGGCAGGTACAGCATGTCACCATGACCGAGCAGGTTTTCCGCCCCCATCTGATCGAGAATGGTGCGCGAATCGATCTTGGACGACACCTGAAAGGCAATCCGGGTCGGAATATTGGCCTTGATCAGGCCGGTGATCACATCCACCGACGGCCGCTGGGTCGCCACGATCAGGTGGATACCGGCTGCCCGCGCCTTCTGCGCCAGACGGGCGATCAGTTCCTCGACCTTCTTGCCGACGACCATCATCATATCGGCGAATTCGTCGATCACGATCAGAATATTCGGCAACGGCGTCAGATCGGGACAGGTCTCGTCCGGCAGTAACTCATTGGGCTTCCAGGTGGGATCCGGAATCGGCTTGCCTTCCTTGATCGCCGCCTTGACCTTGCGGTTGAAGCCCGCGAGGTTGCGCACGCCCATCGCGGACATCAGTTTGTAACGGCGCTCCATCTCCGCCACACACCAGCGCAGCGCATTGGCAGCATCCTTCATATCGGTGACCACCGGCGTCAACAGATGCGGAATCCCCTCGTAGACGCTCAACTCCAGCATTTTGGGATCGACCAGAATCAGCCGCACCTCTTCCGCCGTAGCCTTGTACAGCACGCTGAGCAGCATGGCGTTGATCGCCACCGACTTGCCTGAACCGGTAGTACCCGCCACCAGCATATGCGGCATCTTGGCAATATCGACCACCATTGGCTCGCCACTGATGGTTTTCCCAAGCCCCAGCGTCAGCGGTGATTTGGCCTTGTCGAACGCTTTCGAAGCCAGAATCTCGCTGAGGAACACCATCTCCCGTTGCTCGTTGGGAATCTCGATACCGATGGTCGACTTGCCCTGGATCACCTCGACCACACGAACACTGATCACTGACAGTGAACGGGCAAGATCCTTCGACAGGGCGGTGACCTTGCTGACCTTCGTACCGGGCGCCAGATTCAGTTCGAAACGGGTCACCACCGGGCCGGGATGCACCGACTCGACCGTAGCATCGACCTTGAAATCCTTGAGCTTGAGCTCGACCTGGCGCGACAACGCCTCCAGTTCCTGTCGGGAATAACCGACATGCTGCTCGCGTGGCGCATCGAGCAGATCGATGGCCGGCAAGCCGCCTTCGGGTGGTGACTTGAACAAAGGCAACTGCTTCTCACGAACCGGCCGACTGCTGACCTCCGGCTTCTTGACCTTGGGCTCGATGCGCGGTTTCTTGCGCTGCTTGAGTTTCGCCTGGGTTTTCTCGACCACAGCCTGGCGCGCCTCGCGAGCCTTTTTCACCATCCAGCGCTCCTTGAACGTGATGATACGCATCCACAGCCACAAAAAGCCGGCGATCGTCCAACCACCCACACGATCCAGCACCGCAAACCACGAAATACCCGAAAACAGCGTGAACCCGGCCAGGAAGGTTGCCAGCAACAGCAAGGTCGCACCGACCTCGTTGAAGGCATTGACCAATGAGGCACTGATGCCCTGCCCCAGCAGCCCTCCCGCATCCAGCGGCAACACGGAACTGGAGAAATGCAGCGTCGCCAATCCGCAGCCGGTCATCAACGTCAAGCAAAAACCAATCCAGTGAATACTCAACTCCAGCCAGTCGAACTTGCCTGACTCACGCTCACCCTTGTAGATCAGCCAGGCGCTGATACCCACCATGACCGGCGCGAGATAAGCCAGATAACCAAAAAGATACAAAAAGATATCGGCAAACCAGGCACCCACGGCACCGCCGGCATTGTTGATGCCCATACCCATCCCGGTGTGTGACCAACCGGGATCACGCGGATCATAAGTCGCCAGCGCAATCAGCAAAAAGATTGCCAACGCCCCCAGCAGGAACAGCGCCGCCTCTCTCAACCCGCGAGTGAGCTGTTCCGCCAGAGGTTTACCCGCTTGTGATTTCTTGACCGCTTGCCTCAACCTGATACACCGACTTAGCTTATTCTCTCAATCCATTGATTATAGTTATATTTATGGATACTAACAGATTATGCAAAAAAAATCCCCGCCGCAGCGGGGATTGATTGTATCCGAAGCGCCACCACCAGGCAGCGCTACCAGCGGCTAACGTGCCATGCGACGACGCCAACCCATGCCAGCCATCAACAACACCAACATCGGCAGGCCCAAGGCACCGCCACCGCCGAGCGCCGCCCGACCGCCAGTGACCCGGGTCCCAACGCCGGGTGTACCAACACCCACCGTCCCAGTCACGAAACCGTCGGTATTCTGGCCACCCTGATCGGTGCTACCACCGTCGCGCAGATTGAGTGTCACCTCATCACGCGCATCATTGAATGAAGGCGCATTGCCGTTCTCATCCTTGAACTCGGACCATTTGCCATCCTTGAGACTGAACCACTTGCTGCCATTGTCAGCCGCGGAAGACAGCTTGATGACAAGCCGGGG
>CAZTJP010000250.1:0-3746 GCA_964613895.1 uncultured Thiotrichales bacterium
GCAGTCTGGCGGGCATTCTGATGGCCGTCATGCCGATCGCCACGCTGGTGATGGCACATTTCCTGATTCGTGGCGAAACACTGACGCGTCGGAAAGGGTTTGGTTTCCTGCTCGGATTCCTGGGTATCGTCATTCTGATGGGAACCGACGCGCTCAAGGAACTGGCTGCATCACCCCGCAGCCTGATTGCCCAGTTCGCCATTCTCGGTGGTGCGCTCTGCTATGCCGCCGGTTCGATCATCGCCCGGCTGCGCCCGGAGAGCGACGATCTGCTCACCTCCACCGTCGTGCTGGCGCAGGCAGCACTGATCACCCTGCCCTTCAGCCTGCCGGATATGACATTGGCCTTCAGCCTGGCGCCGAATGCTACGCTGTCCCCCGCTGTGATCGGCGCCATTCTGTTTCTCGGCATCATTGCCACCGGCCTGGCCACCGTGGTCTATTTCATTCTGCTGCGGCGCACTGGCCCCACTTTCCTGTCGCTGATCAACTACCTGATTCCCTTGTGGGCGCTGCTTGCCGGTGTCATCGTGCTGCATGAAAGCGTCACGCCACAGGCTCTCATTGCGCTGGCGGTGATCCTGGCCGGCATTGCCCTGTCGCAAGCGCAACGGCGCTTTTGGTGAAGCGCTTTCATCCGGGCCAGACGTTGGCCAGATCATCGATATCGATTGCCCCACCGCGGCGGCCATGATCCTTGCAATAGCAAACGATGCGGCCGTGGAACTCGGCATAGACGCGTGCTCTGTTCCCGGCTTCGATCCTTGCTTCGATGCCCTGGTGAAACCAGTTTTGCAACGCAGCGTAATCATTGTCGAACGAGCGACCGAGCGAGCTCATCAATCGATGCGAATAGGCATCGACCACCATGACCGGGCGATAGCAGGCGTAATTGAGAATGGAGTCGGCGGTTTCCGGGCCGATGCCGGATTGCGCCAGCAGCCAATCGCGCGTCACGGCCCTCTGAAAGTGCTGAAAGTCACCGAAATCCCGCTGCATCGCTCGCGCCAAGCGTGACAACCGCCGCCCCTTGATATTGTGAAAGGCACAGCCTTGAATGCGTTTCGCCAGTTGTTCGGGCGCTGCACCCGCCAGTGCTTCGACCGTCATCAGCCCGGCCCCGCCCAGGCGCGCCAAAGCCTGCTCTACCTGTTCCCAACGGGTCTGTTGGGTCAGCAATGCGCCCACGACCACCTCCAGCCGGCCACTGTCCGGCCACCAATAAGGGTCGCGCGCCAGTGCGGGAAAATCGAACTCCCGTAACGCGGTCAGCAGCGTCATCGGCGTCAGGGGGCGGCATTCGGTATTGGCCGTCATGTGCTAATCTCTAACCTGGATTTCACACCGGGTTGGATCGCGTGGCCAAGCCGCATTGGACGGCCACAGCTGTGGACCGGTGAGCAATTCGCGCTAGCTGGTTTCGTCATTGCCTGGAAATCATCATGTTCACCAATTTTCCCGACGATCACCTCGTCCCGTTCGATGGCCATTTTCGCGTCGCCGACGCACCGACCGCGCCTGCATCCAGCCAATCGAAAAAATTCTATCAGCAGCAATTGGCACATGAAGCGGGCAGATTATACGAGTTGCAACGTCGCTTCTATGCCCACGACCGTCAGGCTCTGCTGCTGATCTTTCAAGCGATGGATGCGGCCGGCAAGGACAGCACCATTCGCCATGTGATGCGCTATGTCAACCCGGCCGGTTGTCAGACCTATTCCTTCAAGCAACCCTCCGCCGAAGAGCTCGACCACGATTTTCTGTGGCGCACCAGCAAGCGGCTGCCACAACGGGGTCGCATCGGTATTTTCAATCGCAGCTATTATGAAGAAGTGCTGGTGGTGCGCGTCCACCCGGAATATCTCAAATATCAAAAACTGCCGGCGGATACCGATTTCGATACCATCTGGACCGATCGCTACGAATCGATTCGCGGGCTGGAGAAACATCTGGCGCTCAACGGTGTGGTGGTCCTCAAGTTCTGGCTCAATGTCTCGCGCGAGGAACAGAAACGGCGTTTTCTGGCACGGCTCGACCGGCCGGAGAAAAACTGGAAGTTTTCCGCCTCGGATGTCGCCGAACGGCAATTCTGGGATGAGTATATGCTCGCCTATGAGGATGCACTCAACGCCACTTCTCGTCCCTGGGCGCCTTGGTACGCCATTCCGGCCGATGACAAACCCTATGCGCGCGCGACGGTTGCACGCATCATCGCGACCACGCTGGATCGAATCGATCCGCGCTATCCGGCGGTCGATCCCGACCAACGCGCGCTGTTCGACGACGCACGGCGCCAGCTAGAAAACGAGCCCTGAGGGCTGACCACGCAACCGAACAGCATGCAAAAACAACCTGTCATCCATCTTGCTGTTCCCGAAGGAAATCGGGGTTCTGTATGCTTCGTCCCCGAAAATCAGGACGATATGGAAATCTGTTCGTGGTTCTTCCCGCCGAGCTGAAAAAAACTCCCTGCGAACTGACATAGATCAACAAATTTTTGAAATTTGTATTTGATTAATTCTGAATATTAGTATATTGTAATAATGAGATTGACGAGAGCAGCCCATGACCACCAAAGTTGTCAGGCGGTCTCGTCATCTGACACTGACCAACTGCTTGACATTTGATAGAGGAAATTGAAATGAAAAAACTGCTTATTGCTGCTGCAATCGCGACTGTATCCGCAGGCGCACACGCTGACTGGGGCCCTTGGGGCGACGATGGTAACGGCTGGGGTAACGGCTACGGTACCGGCAATGCCTATGGCAACGGCTGGGGTCGTGGCAACGGTTACGGTTCCGGCAACGGTTACGGAAGTGGCTGGGGCACCGGTAACGGTTCCGGCAATGCCTATGGTAACGGTTACGGCAATGGCTCCGGCGATATGGACAGCGACATCGATGGCGACGTCGATTTCACCATGTCCTTCAAGGGCAAAGGCAAAGGTCGTGGCCGCGGTCGCGGTAATGCTTATGGCAATGCCTACGGCAACGGTTATGGCAATGGCTACGGTAATGGCTATGGCAACGGCTACGGCAATGCCTATGGCAATGGTTACGGCGACGGCTATGGTTATGGCAATGGCTACGGCTATGGCAACGGTTCCGAGAACTACTATGGTGGCAACGGCTACTATGGCGCACCTTACCCGCCTGTAGCACCGATGCCTGCTCCGGTTGCCCCCGCCGCTGCGCCGGCCCAAGCACCGGCTGCCAACGCCTCCGCTCAGGCACCCGCTGCAACGGCTACCGCGCCTGCGCCTTTCGTCTCCGCGCCGATGATGCCGACCGCGCCTGCCATGATGGCACCGCCGGCCCCGATGGCCATGCCGGCTCCTGCCATGATGGCGCCACCGGCTCCGATGGCTATGCCTGCTCCGCAAATGGGCGCACCTGCCGGTTTCGACCCGCAAGCCCAGATGCAACAAATGCAAGCCGCGCAAAAAGCTGCCATGGAAGCCCAGCAAAAAGCCTTTGCTGAATTCCAGAAGCAAATGGAAGCGCGTCGCGCTGCTTTCGAGGCTCAGGCCAAGGCTGATGCCGCTCAGGCACCCGCAGCCAATGCTTCGGCTGACACCAATGCCGCCAAAGCAGAAGCAGGCGCAGAGAAGAAGTAATTCTTCCAACACCTGACGAAAAAGGCCCGCTTTCGCGGGCCTTTTTTATATGTGCGGTATTGCGGTGCTGATTCTCCAAGCCTGATGGCGACGACTGTCCTCTGCCGCGCTAGCCCGGATTTCTCACAGG
>CAZTJP010000251.1:0-3733 GCA_964613895.1 uncultured Thiotrichales bacterium
CAGAACGGCCTGGTCATCCTCCGCAATCGGCGGAATATTGCCAACCCGGACGCGGAGGAAGATCGTGCCTTCAGCCGACTCCAGGCCAGTATTGTCCCGCACGGTGTAAGCAATGGTGCAGTCCTCATCCTTGCCGGCGCCATCGGCATATTTCGCCCGGCCAACGCCATCGATGAAAATGATATTGCCGCCCTGGCACTGATTGTTGAATTTCAGTGACGAGAAATCGACCGTATCCGCGCCCTGCGGGTCATCGACCTTGCCTCTGAAATCGATGACAGTACGGCTGTCAGCCGCCAGCGCGGCCTGCACATCGCCAGCGACCGGGGCATTGGGATCGATCTGGCGCGGTCCATCCGGCTGACTGTTCCCCGAGCCTGCGGCCGGCACCGAGATCTTGCCTTCCAGATGCAGCTGATATTTGACGTTGCTGAAATTGGTGCCAGAATCCTTGGGCACGATCGCGGTGTAATTCAATACATATGTATCGCCATCTTCACAGCTGGATGCGCACTTCATCACTGCCTGGCCATCCGGCGCATTGAAATCACCATCGACGCCCGGGTTCGATCCGCTGGGCAGCGGAATCGTCTCGATCCCGTTCCAGTCGACGCCCCAACCGGAAAAATCGAGCACCACATTGCCGGCGCCATCGTCACTGACAATGGTCGGTGCCTTCGTGGTCTGGTGGAGACCATCATTATTGAAAAACACCCAAGGCTCATCGATGCCGATCTGATACGGCTTCTTGCTCGTCGATGCCGCCTGCACCTCGCCAAGGCGCACGCCATCATGCCCCTTGATGGCAACATACAGCCATTTCCCCGGCCCCAGAGACTCCATCGCGAACCATGAGCCGGTACCATCGGCGGGACGGCTGAATCCACCCTGCCCTTCATCGATCTGGAGAACTGCATGCGAATCGAGCCCTGCCATCGCCGAACCCGGCCCGGCAATAATCAAAAGAAAACAAACCAGCAGCCATGCACGCCGCAGCATCGAAAAATGATCAATCATGTTGTGACTCCTCAGTACTTCATCGACAGGCTCAGGCCAAAGGCGTTCTGATACATCTTGAGCGAGCCGTAATTGGATGAATCATCGGAAATATAGGTGGGTCCCGCCTGCTCATGCTCGAAGGCATGCACATAGGAGAAATTGAGATCCTTGTGGGGCGACAGACTCCAGGTGGCGCCCAGCGTGAAATGGTTTTGCGTGGATGCCGGCGCCAGCAGGTTGAAAATGATTTCCCGGTCCTCGTTGATGGGGCTTTTGCCATAGTCCCAGCCGGTTCGGACGGTGAGCTTGTAATTCATGCGGAATTCCAGCCCCAGCTTGATCACTGTCTGATTGCTCCAGCCGAATCCGAGCCCGTTCTTGCGCCCGAGTTTCTGCCCTTCCGGATCATCCAGCGCATTCTGTCCAGCCAGATTCGGTCCCTTGTTGCCAATGGCGCGCACCTGCTTGTAGAACGTCTGTGAAACGTCGAACGCCAGCCGCAGGTTCGGCAGCATCTGATAACTCACGCCACCACCGAATATCGGCGGCAGATCGAGATCGCCCTTTTCAGCGAACAGCTCTTCGTACTCCTTGTAGTTCATCATATCGACCCGGGAGGTGTACGACAGGCCAATTTTCCACGGTCCATAGTTACCCAGCCAGCCAAGACGCACCCCGGCGCCGATACTCCAGTCCTGCCCCTGATCGGTGAAATCCTTGATGCTGCCCTGAGTGGGCGTGAAGGTATCGAACAAGCCGATGCCGTAGGCACTGAACCGGCCGATCGAGGTGATCAGCGAGGCACCCAACTGGTTCATGCCATCGGCAGATCGCCAGGCCACGGTGGGGTTGACCTGAAAGACCAGCAGATTGACGCCCAGTGGATCGAGCAACTTCGGTTCCACCGTCGGATCCGTGGTCTTGGAGGCCGCCGCCTGGAAGAAATTGAGTTTATAGTAGGAAGCCCCGCCACCGACCGGTACCGCATTGATACCGAAAGTCCAACGCCCTTTCGGCGCAAAGATATAGCCGAAAGATGGCATGGGATAGACGTTGGTGATACCGAACTCGTCGTTTTCGCTCTTGGCCGTGACCGAACCGAGACGCCCTTCCGAAATGGGGATGAACAAATCCCCACCGAAATCCATCCGCGGCTTCATGCCAGCGATCGCCGCCGGATTGCCAAAGGCCGACAGGGAATCCGATGGCGCAGCGATGGAGACACCCCCCATACCTCGAGAGACATTTCCGGCACCAATCAGAAACAAACCGTTGGTCGCCTGGGCCGGCAGCGTCAGCAAGCAGCCAGACGCCACGGCCACCCAATGAATGGCTTTCATGATCCTCTATTCTCCTGACATTCTAGAAATTATCTCGCAAATATAATTTAACTTTCGGAAAAACAGAAGTTTTTTCATGAAAACAACGGTAAACGGAGAAAATGGCCAATAACATTGGAGGAATCCGAGCGACACAAGTAATGGAACCCAGTTCCCGTTTTCATGTCTCTTGGAAAGAAGCGAGAGCTAAATGGGGCGCACTGAACTACGCCATCACAACCGAACAATAATCAAGGGCATGAACATGAAAAAACACCCCAAGAACCATCCTGTAGCAGACACCCAATCCCCACTGTTCCTGGTCGGCGCAGAACGCTCCGGTACGACCCTGTTACGGCTGATGCTCGACCATCACCCCCGACTGGCCTTCCATTCCGAATTCGAGTTTGCCGTCGATTACTTCAACGATGGCCGCTTTCCGACCATTGACCAATTCATCGACAACATCCAAACCGACCGGATATTTCGCGCATCCGGCTTGCTCATCGATACCCGTTTGAGTTATCCGGAACTGATGAACAGCTTTCTAGAGCAATATCGGCGACGTCAGGACAAACCCCTCGTTGGCGCCACTGTGCACCGGCATTTCGACCGCCTGCTGAAACTGTGGCCGAATGCCCGCTTCATTCATCTGGTTCGCGACCCACGCGACGTAGCCCGCTCATGCGTGGCCATGAACTGGGCAGGCAATCCCTGGGCTGGCGTGGAACGCTGGATCGAGGTCGAACAGCTGTGGGACAGCATCCAACCCTCGATCTCACCGGGCAACCGCATCGATATCCATTATGAGGAACTGGTTGCCCACCCGGTCAAAACCAGCCACAGGATCTGTGAGTTCATTGGGGTCGAGTTCGATCAACAGATGTTCTCCTATACCCGCCATACCCGCTACGGATTGCCGGATGCGCGAATGGCGGGGCAATGGCGGGAAAAAATGTCGCCAAGAGACGTACAACGGGTAGAAAGCCGCGTCGGCAGTCTGTTGCAACAACGTGGCTATACCTCGGCTGGCGGCTCCCTCAACCATCCCAGTCACCTGCACAGGAAATACCTGGCCATTGAAAGCGCCCTGATCGTCAAGACCCGCCGCGTCGGATTGTATGGCCTGCCACTGGTCACGGCTTCCTGGCTGGCCAACCGTCTTGGCATCCGGCACTGGCAAAAACAGGTTCAGCGACGCCGCAACGAGATCGATGCGAGACTGTTGAAATGATTGCCCCGTTGCTTACCCGCATTTCTCACAGCATCACGACTGCGGGGGATCCAGCCACAGGGATGTGAACCACCGTCGTGGTTGCCTTCCATGGCACTGGATTCCGGCATCCATGCCGGAATGACGCCGCTTGGCACAGGAGATCACGCCCGACAAGTGCTTAACCCGAATTTCTCACAGG
>CAZTJP010000252.1:0-3699 GCA_964613895.1 uncultured Thiotrichales bacterium
GGACAGGGCGATTGTCACCGGGCAGTGGGGAAGATTCGTTCCAGAATACCCTGGTAGATGTCGGTCAGTCGCTTGAGTTGTTCGATGGCGACGCATTCGTTGATTTGATGGATGGTGGCGTTGACGGGGCCGAGTTCGACGACTTCGGCGCCGCTGGGGGCAATGAAGCGGCCATCGGAAGTGCCGCCGGCAGTGGACAGTTCGGTTTCGATGCCGGTGCAGTCATGGATGGCGTCGCGGATGGCGTTGACGAGGCGGCCCGGCGGGGTGAGGAAGGGCTGGCCGGAGAGTGACCATTCGAGCCGGTAGTTCAGGCCGTGGCGGTCGAGGATTTCGGTGGTGCGTTGTTGCAGGCTTTCGACGGTTTGTTCGGTGGAGAAGCGGAAGTTGAAGGTGATGTCCAGTTCGCCGGGGATGACGTTGGTGGCGCCGGTGCCGGCGTGGATGTTGGAGATCTGGAAGGTGGTGGGCGGGAAGAATTCGTTGCCCTGATCCCATTGCGCAGCGGTCAGTTCGGCCAGCGCGGGTGCGGCGCGGTGGATGGGGTTATCCGCCAGGTCGGGGTAGGCGACATGCCCTTGTTTGCCGATGATGGTGAGCGTGCCGCCCAGTGATCCACGTCGTCCGTTCTTGATGATGTCGCCGACGGTGTGGGTGCTGGAAGGTTCGCCGACCAGGCAGTAGTCGATTTTTTCGTGTCGGGCTTCCAGCGTTTGCATGACTTTGATAGTGCCATCGGTGGCCGGGCCTTCTTCATCGGAGGTGATCAGGAAGGCGATCGAGCCGTCGAATTCGGGCTGTTCGGCCAGGAAGCGTTCGACGGCGATGGTCATGGCGGCAATGCTGCCTTTCATGTCGGCGGCGCCGCGGCCGTAGAGCAGGCCGTTGCGAATCTCGGGTTCGAATGGCGGGCTGTCCCAGTCGGTCAATGGGCCGGGCGGAACGACGTCGGTATGGCCGGCGAAGCAGAACAGCGGGCCGTCGTCGCCCCGTCGCAACCAGAGGTTGTCGACTTCGCCAAAACGCATCTTTTCCGCCTTAAAGCCCAGCGGGGCGAGCCGTTGGCTGAGCAGATCCTGGCAGCCCTTGTCATCGGGGGTGACCGAGTCACGGGCGATCAGTTCGCAGGCGAGCTGGATGGTCGGGTCGTCGTTCACGATTGGAAAAGTGTCTGATAGCGGTCGGGGGAGAAACCGACGATGCGTTGTTCGCCAAGGTCGAGCACTGGCCGTTTGATCATGGCCGGCATTTCCAGCAGCAACTCGATGACGTGGTCACGGTCGAGTGGTTGTTTGCGTTCGTCGGGCAGTTTGCGCCAGGTCAGGCCACGTTTGTTCAGCAGGGTTTCGGCGCCCAGTTCGTCCACCCAGCGCTCCAGGGTCTCGCGTGACAGGCCGTCCTTGCGGAAGTCGTGGAAGCGATAATCGACGCCATGCGATTCCAGCCAGCGTTTTGCCTTGCGGATGGTGTCGCAGTTGGCGATGCCGTAGAGAACTGTCATCAGATATCGCGCAGCAATTCGTTGATGCCGACCTTGCTGAGTGTTTTTTCATCCACCCTTTTGACGATGACGGCGCAATAGAGGCTGTATTTGCCATCTTTCGACGGCAGGTTGCCGGAGACGACCACCGAACCGGCCGGTACTCTGCCGTAGAGGATTTCGTCGTTTTCGCGGTCGTAGATGCGGGTGCTCTGGCCAATGTAGACGCCCATCGAGATGACCGAACCTTCTTCGACGATGACGCCTTCGACCACTTCGGAGCGGGCGCCGATGAAGCAGTTGTCCTCGATGATGGTCGGCGCCGCCTGCAACGGCTCCAGCACGCCGCCGATGCCGACGCCACCGGACAGATGGACGTTCTTGCCGATCTGGGCGCAGGAGCCGACCGTGGCCCAGGTATCGACCATGGTGCCGGAATCGACATAGGCGCCGATATTGACGTAGGAAGGCATCAGCACCACACCGGGCGCGATATAGGCGCCATGCCGGGCAGTGGCCGGCGGCACGACGCGCACGCCTTCCTCACGGAAATCGCGTGAGCTTTTGTCGGCGAATTTCGAGGGAACCTTGTCGTAGTAATTGGTGAATCCGCCCTTGATGAATTCATTGTCGTGGATGCGAAACGACAGCAGTACCGCTTTTTTCAGCCATTCGTTGACGACCCACTGGCCGTCGATCTTCTCGGCCACGCGGGCCTGGCCACTGTCGAGCAGGTTCATCGCCTCCTGAACCGCCTCCTTGAGTTGCGGATCGACCGTTCGGGGCGTGATGTCGGCGCGGCGTTCAAAAGCGTCTTCGATGGTGGATTTCAGGTCACTCACATTGGGCTCCTAATGGGTTCAGCAGTTACAGGTTTTCCAGCAGCGTGCGGATGCGTCCGGCGGCCTCGCGGCATTCGTCCACGTCGGCGACCAGCGCCATGCGGACATGGCCCTCGCCCGGATTGGCGCCAGCGGTATCGCGCGACAGATACCGGCCGGGTAGCACGGTGACATTTTGTTCCGCCTGCAATCGATAGGCAAATGTTTCGTCGTCGATCGGCAGGCGTGGCCAGAGATAGAAGCTGGCTGGTGGAATCGTCAGATCCAGCACTGGCGACAATATGTCGCTGACGGCCTGGAAGCGTTCGCGGTACTGGCGGCGGTTTTCGATGACATGGGTTTCATCGCGCCATGCGGCGATGCTACCAGCCTGGGTCGGCGGCGGCATGGCGCAGCCGTGATAGGTCCGGTAGAGCAGAAAGCGTTGCAGGATCTCGGCGTCGCCGGCCACGAAACCGGAGCGCAGCCCCGGCGCATTGGAACGTTTCGACAGGCTGTGAAACACCACGCAGCGGCGGAAGTCGGTATTGCCGATGCTGGCGGCGGCCTGCAACAGGCCTGGCGGCGGGTTGTCTTCGTCCTGATAGATTTCGGAATAACACTCATCCGAGGCGATCACGAAATCGTATTGTTCCGCTTTTTCGATCAGCCAGGCCAGTCGCGCCTGATCGATGACCGCCCCGGTCGGGTTGCCAGGTGTGCAAATATACAGTAACTGGCAATGCTTCCACTGTGTTTCCGAAATCGATTCGAAATCCGGCGCAAAGTCCGATGCGGCGGTGCAGGGCATGAAAACCGGCTGGGCGCCGGCCAGCAATGCGGCGCCTTCGTAGATCTGGTAGAACGGATTGGGCATCAATACGGTTGCTTGCGAACCGGGATCGACCACGCACTGGGCAAATGCAAACAGCGCTTCGCGGGTGCCGTTGACCGGCAGCACATGGCGCTCGGGGTCGATGCTGTCCGATGGCAATGCAAAACGGCGCACCAGCCAGTGGCCGATGGTTTCACGCAGCGCATCCGAGCCCTTGGTGAGTGGATAGTTGGCCCAGCCACTGGCCTGCTCGATCACCGCATTGCGGATGAAGGCCGGCGTTTCTCCCTTGGGTTCGCCGATCGACAGCTTGATCGGCGCCTTGTCCGCTGGCGGCGAGATGTTGCTGAACAGCGCCGCCAGCTTCTGGAAAGGGTAGGGTTGCAGACTGTCCAGCAAATGATTCATGGTGGTGATCGATGCGTCCGGTGATAATCATGCGCCCTGAGGACGCTGCGAAGTCAGGCGGCCGGTGAAAGCCGGGCGCAAAGATGCAATACTGACCGCAGTAATGCAAATCCCCGCGGCGCCGTCGTTCCCGCGGGACGGGGAACCAGTCACAG
>CAZTJP010000253.1:0-3692 GCA_964613895.1 uncultured Thiotrichales bacterium
GCACTGGGTCATTCTGACCAGTGCATTCATGGCAAGCCGGGTCAAAATGGACTAGAACACAAGAGTCTGACTGAAATTTTTTTCCGCTCTCGAGCGTCTTCTCATGAGTACACATTCCGAGGAGCTGGCCGTGGGTTCGTTCGAATCAAATAAGGGTGTTGCGTTTTCTTCGCAATCTTCGTCCACGCAGCGGCAGTGGCCGGCCGAGGTGGCGGTTGCCGGGGCCGGCGGTCTGGTGGGTGAGAGTGAGGCCGTGCAGGCGTTACGGCGAATCATGCGGCGGGTGGCGCCAACCCGGTCGACGGTGTTGATCGAGGGTGAGTCGGGTGTCGGCAAGGAGTTGACGGCGCGGGTGTTGCATCGCTGGAGCGGCCGACGAGGGTTGTTCGTGCCGATCAATTGCGCGGCCTGTACGCCGGATTTGCTGGAGTCGGAGTTGTTTGGCCATGTCAGAGGGGCGTTCACCGGGGCACGGGAACCGCGCGATGGGTTGTTCGTTCATGCCCGCGGCGGGACGCTGTTTCTGGATGAGATCAGCGAGATGCCGTTGTCCCTGCAGGCGCATTTGCTGCGCGTGCTGGAGGAGCGCACGGTGCGGCCGGTCGGTTCGAATCGGGAGTTTGCGGTGGATGTGAGGATTCTTGCCGCCACCAACCGGAATCTGGCCGATGCGGTGGCGGCAGGTCGATTCCGCGAGGATTTGTATTACCGGCTGGATGTGTTGACGTTGCGCGTTCCATCGTTACGGGAGCGGCGGGAAGATGTGCCGCTGCTGATGGATTATTTTTTATCCTTGCTGGCGCGGGATCTGGATATCGCGCCGCCAGTGGTCGGGGAGGCGGATCTGTTGCGGTTGATGGACTATCGCTGGCCGGGGAACGTGCGTGAGCTGCGCAATGTGATCGAGCGTTGTCTGCTGCTGGGCGTGCCGCCGGGGCAGTGCATGGCGAGGCGTGACGAGGTCGTTGATGACGAGGCGGAGGACATGACGCTGGCAGCGGTGGAGCGGCGGCATATTCTGTCCATCCTGGCGCTGGAGAAGGGAAATAAGTCGGCTGCCGCGCGGCGGCTTGGCATTGCCCGCAAGACGCTGGAGCGAAAACTCAAGTCGTGGCGTAGGAACGGACACGGGGTGTCACTTGCATGACTGTCTGGTGGTGAAGGCTACTCGATACTGGCAGTCGATTTCTTCAGCCCTTTCGAATGTGTTTCCATGATCAGTCCACTCAAGCTACGCAAGGTTGCGATCGACACCTACCGGGAGAATGTTGCCTATCTGCACCGTGATTGCCCGCTGTATCGCAGCGAGGGCTTTCAGGCGTTGAACAAGATCGAGATTCGTGACGGTGCGGAGAGGCCGCCGGTGATTGCGGTGCTCAATATCGTCGATGATGAGTCGCTGGTTGCCACCGATGAGCTGGGCCTGAGTGAGCAGACGTTCGCGCAAATGTCGATGGCGGAAGGCGCGCCGGTCTATGTCGAGCATGCCGAGCCGCCGCGTTCGTTGCGCGCGGTGCACGCCAAGATTGCGGGTGAACGTCTGACGCAGTCGGATTTTTTCGACATCTGTGAAGACATCATCAATAACCGTTATTCGAAGATCGAAATCGCGGCTTTTCTGGTGGGTTGCGCGGAGTCGGGCCTGGAAAGGGAGGAAATGTACTATCTCACCCGCGCGATGGTCGAGACCGGCGAACGGCTCGATTGGGGCGAGTCGCTGGTGGTGGACAAACATTGCATTGGCGGGATTCCCGGCAACCGCACGACGATGCTGATCGTGCCGATCGTCGCTGCTCACGGGATGTTGATTCCAAAGACATCGTCGCGAGCGATCACCTCGCCGGCGGGCACCGCAGACACGATGGAGGTGTTGGCGCGGGTCAATCTCGAACCGGTGGCGATGCGTGAAATCGTCAAGCAGCAGCGCGGCTTTCTGGCCTGGGGCGGAACAGCGCGGCTGGCGCCGGTGGATGATATTCTGATCGCGGTCGAGCGACCGTTGGCGATGGACTCCAAGGGGCAGATGATTGCCTCGATCCTTTCCAAGAAGATTGCAGCGGGTTCGACGCATTTGCTGATCGATATTCCCGTCGGCCCGAGTGCCAAGGTGCATACACAGGCAGAGGCATTGCGTCTGCGGAAGTTGTTCGAATACGTCGGCGATCGCGCGGGGCTGGAACTGGAAGTGGTGATCACCGATGGGCGTCAGCCGATCGGCAACGGCATCGGCCCGGCGCTGGAAGCGCGGGATGTCATGCGGGTACTGCAGAACGATCCGCGCGCACCGCTCGATCTGAAGGAAAAGGCCTTGCAACTGGCGGGCAGGATTCTGGAGTTCGATCCCGATGTTCGCGGTGGTCAGGGGTACCATCTGGCGCGTGAGATTCTCGAGTCCGGCCGGGCGCTGAAAAAGATGGAAGCGATCATCGAAGCACAGGGCAGACAGCTCCCGCTGGATGAAAAGCCCAAATATCGCATGACGGTCACAGCGCAGCGTGACGGGGTGGTGACCGCGATCGATAATTTCCAGATCGCCCATATTGCCCGTCTGGCAGGGGCGCCAATGGACAAGCTGGCGGGCATCGACCTGCATCGGAAACTGGGCGATCAAGTCAGCCAGGGGGATGCCTTGTATACCATCCAGGCGCGGTTTGGATCGGATTTCCAGTTCGCCAAAGAAGCAGCACGGCAGAATAGTGGATATGACATCGGGGGTTCGGTATGAATCCGGATAATACGATCTTGCTTGGTTTTCCCGAATACCGGCAACAAACAGCCAATCTGGCGGAAAAAAGCGGATTGCCATGGAAATGTATCGATATACACGATTTCCCCGATGGTGAAAGCCGGCTGACCTTGCCCGCTTCCCTGCCAGCGCATGTCATTCTCTGTCGCAGCCTCGATCACCCCAATGCCAGGCTGACCGAGCTGTTGCTGGCGGCCGGTGGGGCGCGACAGGGTGGTGCTGCCACGGTCTCACTGGTAGCGCCGTATTTATGTTATATGCGCCAGGACAAGGCGTTTCATCCCGGCGAAGTGGTGAGCCAAAAAGTGATCGGTCGTTTACTGGCCGGGGCGTTCGACAACTTGCTGACCGTCGATGCGCATCTGCACCGGGTACGGCATTTGCAGGATGCGGTACCGGTACGTTGTGCGATCAATGTCACCGCTACCGATCCCATGGCCCATTTCATCCGGCAGCATGTCGTCGATCCCTTTCTGCTCGGGCCGGATGCTGAATCCGAGCAATGGGTACGGGCGATCGCCGCGCATGACGAGATGGACTTTGGGGTTGCCCGCAAGCAGCGGCTTGGTGACCGGCAGGTTAAAATCCATTTGCCCGAAGCGGCATTTTTCGGGCGCAATATCGTATTGGTCGATGATGTCGCCAGCACGGGCCGGACGTTGTATGAAACGGCCCGGGCGTTGCAACCCCATTCACCCGCGTCGATATCGGTGCTGGTGACCCATGCGCTGTTCGTCGGCGACGCGCTGGCGATGCTCCAACAGGCGGGCGTCAGTAACATTTGGAGTTGTGATGCTGTGCCGCATGCCAGCAACGTGGTTTCGTTGGCGTCATTGCTGGCGCAGAATATGGAGACTTGGCCGGCCGCAGTCGCGACTTTGTGAGAAATCCGGGCTAGCCCGAATTTCTCACAGGATCACGGCTGCGACCGCCCAATGCGGCGCGC
>CAZTJP010000254.1:0-3685 GCA_964613895.1 uncultured Thiotrichales bacterium
GGCGCGGCCAGTTGACGCTGTCGCTGGGCAACGATCACGGTGAAACGACCACCGATGTCGAAGAAGCTTTCATCGAAACGCTCGGGCTGGGCAATGGCCTGACATTCCGGGCCGGCCGCTTTTTCTCGGCCATGGGCTATCTCAATGGCAAACACGCCCATGCCTGGAATTTCAGCGACGCACCGCTGGTGTATCGCGGTCTGTTCGGCAACCAGTTGAAACAGGAGGGCATGCGCCTCGCCTGGCTGCTGCCCACCGACCGTTTTCTCGAACTGGGTGTTGAAGTCGGCAATGGCGAAACCTTTCCCGCTGGCGGCACGCACGCTGGCGTCGGCGCCAGCACAGCCTACCTCCGCACCGGTGGCGACTGGGGCCTCAGTCACAGCTGGCAAGCTGGACTGTCGCACTATCGGGCCGGCCACATCCACGATCGCGACAGCGATGCGCACCGCTTCAGCGGCGAGAGCGACATCACCGGCGTCGATCTGGTCTACAAATGGGCGCCTCAGGGCAATACCCAGGATCGCAGCCTGGTATTGCAGAGTGAATACTTCCATCGACATGAACACGGCGTGATCGCCACCGACGCCTCGGGCGACAGCGCATTCGACGGCCGTCAGGATGGCTGGTATCTGGAAAGCGTCTACAAGTTCAAACGGCAATGGCGGACCGGCCTGCGTTACGACCGGCTGGCCAGCCACAACGGTTCGGGCGCGACGATCGCCGCCGCGGGGCTGGATGGCAACGGTTTTCAGCCACATCGGTGGAGCGCAATGGTCGAATGGTCGCCGAGCGAATTCAGCCGTATCCGGCTGCAGTACAACCGCGACGACTCGACCCGCCGCAGCGATGACCAGGTCATCCTGCAATACACCCAGGCGCTAGGCTCCCATGGCGCTCACAGCTATTAACCCGAATTTCTCACAGGAGCACGACTGCGACCCTGTGAGAAATCCGGGTTAGTCCATTTACGAACGGGAATCTGATCATGAAAACGACTTTTCGACTGTTACTCACCATCGGCATGCTGGCGCTGAGCCAGACGGCTTTCGCCAAACTGAACGTGTTTGCCTGTGAGCCGGAATGGGCGGCGCTGGCGCACGAACTCGGTGGCAACCAACTGAAGGTGAGCAGCGCCACCACCGGCCTGCAAGACCCCCATCACGTTCAGGCGCGCCCCAGCCTCATCGCCCGCATTCGCCGCGCCGATCTGCTGGTCTGCACTGGCGCCGAGCTGGAGATCGGCTGGCTGCCGCTGCTGTTGCAGAAATCGGGCAATCCGGCGATCCAGCCGGGTGAGCCGGGGTATTTTCTGGCGACCGATTCGGTGGATTTGCTGGAAGTGCCCGACAGCCTCGACCGCAGCGCCGGCGATGTCCATGCCGACGGCAATCCGCATATTCAGACCGATCCGCGCCGCATTGCCCAGGTCGCCGGCGATCTGGCCAAACGGCTGGCCAGTCTCGACCCGCAGCACGCACCGTATTACCAGCGTCGCTACGAGCATTTCATTCAGCGCTGGCAACAAGCGATTGCGCGCTGGGAAAAGCAGGCTCGAGCCATTCGTGGCCGTTCGATCGTGGTACAGCACAAGAACTGGGTCTATCTCGAAGACTGGCTCGGACTGAAAGAACTGGCAGCACTGGAACCCAAACCGGGCGTGCCACCCACTACGGGCCATCTGGCAAAGGTGTTGGCCGCTGTCAAAGGTCAACCGGTGCTGGCGATCATTCGCGCCGCCTACCAGAGCCCCAAAGCCTCGCAATGGCTGGCGCGAAAATCCGGCATCCAGGCAATCGAACTGCCCTTCACGGTTGGCGGCAACCCACAGGCCACCGACCTGTTCTCGCTGTTCGATGATACGCTGGCCCGCCTGACACGGAAGCAGCCATGACCGAAGGACTGGATATCGGCATTCTCGGCCCCGCCTTTCTGGCGGGACTGCTGGTGCTGGCCACCCATGTCCCGCTGGG
Organism: uncultured Thiotrichales bacterium; assembly: GCA_964613895.1. Lineage (GTDB taxonomy): Bacteria > Pseudomonadota > Gammaproteobacteria > UWMA-0217 > UWMA-0217 > HyVt-560. Next base: position 1,974 of record CAZTJP010000254.1, read on the forward strand.
ACAGGAAGTGCTGCGCCGCGGCATCATCTTCATCGACCTGGCGATTGCCCAGATCGCCGGGCTCGGCGTCATCGCTGCCCACGGCTTTGGGCTCGATCCGAACGGCTGGCGCGTTCAGCTCATCGCCGGTGGCAGCGCCTTGCTCGGCGCGCTGCTGCTGGCCTGGACCGAACGCCGCTGGCAGGCAGGCCAGGAAGCCCTGATCGGTGTCATCTTCGTCATCGCCGCCACCACCGGCATCCTCATGCTGGCCAACAATCCGCATGGCGGCGAACACCTTCAGGCGCTACTCAGCGGGCAGATCCTGTGGGTCGATATCCACGCACTGATCTGGGTCGCGCTGCTCTATGCCATGCTGCTGATCCTGGGTTGGTATTTCCGGCAACGGCTGCAAGGCGCCGGCTTTTACCTCATCTTCGCGCTGGCGGTGACCGCCTCGGTCCAGCTCGTGGGCGTCTATCTGGTGTTCTCGAGCCTGATCATCCCCGCACTCGCCACGTTGAGAAAACGACTCTCAGGCCGTCGGCGCCTAATCGCCGGCTACCTGATCGGTGTGCTCGGCTATGGCGCCGGCCTGCTGGTATCCGCGGTCACCGACCTGCCCAGCGGCCCGGTCATCGTCTGGGCGCTCGCCGTGACAGGCATCCTGGCGCAACTTGTGCGGCTGCGTTGAAGGAGGCCGAAGGCGACCGCGGAGAGAAATCCGGGCTACAACGCCATCCCGCTCAAATCTGTCACAGATTCATGCCGCGCCAGCTTCTTGTCAAAAGTATATAAACGGCACGCCTTGGCATGATGAGCCGCGAGAATCAGGGCATCGGAAAAACCCGATGTACCCTTGCGATAGATATCGATCGCCGTTTCAAGCAGAGGCCTGTTCTCGAAAACGATTGCCTTTTGTATCAACAAGCGATCCAGCAAATTGACCGTATCGTTCTTGTCAACGCCGTATGCGCGTTGCAAAACCCAGACGGTTTCCGTCAATACAATGGTGGATATGAAGATTTTGTTGTGCGCCCTCAACAGTGCCCGAGCCTTGTGACATTGAGAGGCTGCTTGCTTGTCATCGACCAGCACTCTAACCAATACGTTGGTATCGATGCCGATCATTGGTCCGTTGCGGCTTCAGCGATGCACTCTTCCATTTCCTGCACAGAGACTGACTGCTCACTCCGGATAATACCGAACATGGACGAGATATCACTGGGGATCCGTTCGGCAATGATCTTGTCTCCCTGAACGGAGAAAGCCAGCCTGTCGCCCGGTTTCAGATTGAGCTTGTGTCTGATTTCTACCGGAACGGTGACCTGACCTTTTAGGGTAAGGTTGGAAGCCTTCATAAAAGTAATACCAGATTCTATTGGTAATACAGAATACTAACCCAGATTTCTCACCAGGTCACTACTGCAACCGCCCAATGCGGTGTGATGGCTAGCCCGGATTTCTCACAGGATCGCGTAGCGAGGCCGCTCAAGGTGGTGTGATGGCTGGCGTTCGCGACCGAGGGCCGCGCAGGCGTAGTCGACACTACGTCGAGCAGCCCGACCGAGTGAACGCCTGTCAGCGCGCCGCATTGGGCGGCAGCAGCCGTGATCCTGTGAGAAATTCGGGCTAGCCTGGGAGCAAAGTGGGCTGCCCCGGCCTCAGCAGCGGAGACCCGGCGGGCAATCCGGGGCAGGTCGGTTTCTGGGCTGTAGCTGTCCATGCAAGCA
>CAZTJP010000255.1:0-3650 GCA_964613895.1 uncultured Thiotrichales bacterium
GCGACCGTTGCCGCCAGCAGGGTTTGTTTGGGGAATCTCATAGCGCCTCCTTCAGGATGTAGAAATATAATAATGTCGGGCTGTTAGTGGGTTTGTCATTGACAGCCAGCTGGCAAAATGCCCGGCGCAGGCGCCGGGCTCGAGTCTTACTGCTTGATTTTTCGCAGCGTTGCTTCAGACCACCAGGAAGGCTTCAGGGACTTGTCGTTGACCTTGGTGACCGTGGGTGGAATGACGGCCCAGGTTTCGTGTCCCGTTGTCAGGGTTTTGCCGTACCAGTAGCCCCAGGACATGGCGCGAGGATCCTGGATGCTGGGTTCCTTTCTCCAGCTGCGGTCGATAACTTTGATCTTGTTACCGTTCTTGAAATATTCCGTGCGGATGTCAGCAAAGGATTTCTTGTCGATATAGCTTACCCGGTAGTCGTACCACCAGTTGGGGAATTTGGTGGTGCTCTTGAGTTTGTAGACTGCCATACCCTTGACGCTGCAGTCAGCCTGCGGCAGATGCCGGGTGTAGCGGTTCTTTTCGCTATCATTCAGCGCCATCGTTCCGAGGCAGTCATTGAATGTTTCTTCGCCGAGCAGTTCGTGAGTTTCATGCTCCGGCTTTCTCAGTGTGACATCGCCGAAGGTGAAGTCCGAGCCACCCCAGGCATCATCATGCGCCGGCTCGGCGAAACGTCGGATCTTGCGCAGTGAAGGCAGCCAAATGGCGTAGGACTGACTTTTGCCTTTCTGTTTGAAGTCGGTAATCAGCATGCCGGTACCGCGCAGTTTTCCGGAATGGAAAATGGCAAGGTCCTTGGAGCGGATGTTGGGATCGTTGTCATACGCATTGTTGAGATAACGCGTCAATGTCACGGTAGTTGGCTTTCGCCCGGCTGCCTTGTTGATCAGCACCGTGATATTCCGGCCTTTCTTGACGATCGAGTAATTGTCCATCGCAAAGAAATGGTTGACGAAATAGACCTGGTCGGCGATTTCCGTAGCCGAAGGGGTGCCGCTGGGATAAGGCAGGTTACGTTCGACTGCGCCCGCGCCCGCGGTGACGGCCGCCAGAGCGATGCCAATGGCAACACGTGTGGAAGAAGGGAAGCTGATCATAAAGGTGATCTCCTGTTGGTTTATCGAGATTACGGAGCAACGTGCGAAAATGCGTGGTTACCCGTAAGGTTAAGCCGATTATAGCGGAAAAGCCATGGAAAGCACCATGAAAATTGAGTGCGAAGAATTACTGGTTTATCAGATGGTTATGTACGCAAATTACAATATTACCAATTAATTAATTACTGTATTTCTGATGTTGGGGTAATGAATGATTGTTGTTCGTTTATTCACTGCGAATTCATTCACTTGCAGCGTCCATTCGGGAAATGTGGTCCAGCCGGATTTCGTGGGTTTTGTCTCCGGCTTGGAAAATCAGGAATTCTTCATGGTGGCGCGTGACCAGATCGACCGCCAGCCCCTCGCATTCCCTGGCCGGTTCTCCGGGCGTATGCCAACGCAAGCGCAGGCGACGACGGCGCATGATGGCGAGTTCCAGCATGCTGTAGCGCCCGCAATCGATGGGTTGGTAATCAGTCATTGGCGGCGATGTGTCAATATCTGCGCCAGTTCTTTGGCGAACGCAGCGACCGCTTGGGATAACGCTTCCACGTAAGCCTCGTAGGAATCACCATCAACCTCCATCTCGATGTGGCTGCGGCCAACCCGGGCCTCTTTCTTGCCGTGCGCGGAGAGCAATTGCCAGCGAACGTTCAGTATGACCTTGCCGTTCAGGGCGCCGTCGAATCGAGAGACATCGAGTCGAATCTGGTATTCCGGACGTTGACGGCTGGTCCATGGATAGATCTGGATGCGACTGCTGCCGAGCTCCGCCTCCAACCGGTCTGCGAGCGTGCGCATGAATTCTCGTTTCAGTGATCCCGCCCATTGATGATATTCCGCTCTCGACACCCGGTGATCCCGTGTCCGGGTCACGATCTGGGGGCGATCCAGCATGGCCGGGAAGTCGAGCGGTCCCAGGCCAACCGACAGCGACGATTGCATGGGGCGTGCCGGTGCGGCGTCCGTTCCGGCCAGCGAATAGAAATGTGTCCTGGTAGTGCTGACACTGACGCAAGCGGTGATCAGAGTCAGCAGAAACGGGATCAGAATGGCTCGCATGGCGAAATCCTCAGTTCTCGGGTTTGCCCAGCAACAGTGCGTTCGGGTGCCGTTCGAGAAAATCGGTCAGGTTTTCGAACGAGCGGGCGGCCGAGGAAAGTTCATCGATCAGTTGCCGCAGGTCATAGTAGAGCGGCGAATCCTCGCCGAGCACCTGGTTGGCCGTCTGCAGCGTTTTCTCCAGTTGCGCCAGGGAAGATTCCAGCTTGCTGCCGACCGGGTCTATATGGCGGTCGAGTTTGTCGGTCACATCCTTGATGTTGGCGATCACCTGATTCAGATCCTTGACGGACCGTTGCGTCGCTTTCGATGCGACGATGTTCCGCAGCCCCTTGATCGTCTGACGCAGATCCTCCGATATTTCCAGTACCGGGATCTGTCCGATCTTGTCGAGCAGCTCCGTGGCGTTGCGGGTGATCTTGTCGAAGGCGGCCGGTACGGTCGGGAACTCCGGATAGGCGCCATCGTGATAGAGAATCTCCGCCTTGGGGGCATTCTTGACGAATTCGAGATCGACATACAGCTGCCCGGTGAGCAGGTTGCCAGACTTGAGTTGCGCACGCAGGCCGCGTTTCACCAGCGTATCGGTCACCTTCACATCTTTCGGGATGGTGCCATTGATACGGATCCTGTCGGTATAGATACCAATCAACACAGGTGTGTGGACAGCCAGTGTATCGGCATCCATGTTCAGGTCGATATCCAGTACCTCGCCCACCTTGATGCCACGGAACTCGACAGGCGCACCCTTGCTCAGCCCCCGCAGTGAACTGTCGAAATGAAGCGTGAAATATTTCTTGATCTGATACGGCCCTTCATCCACAGCGGTTCGGCTGGCATGCAGTGCGAAGGTCGCGCCACTGCGCGCCGGCTGACCCGATTTCAGATCGGTGGGCGTATCGAAGGCGATACCGCCGGAGATCAGCGCCATCAGTGATTCGAGATTGGCATTGATGCCGTCGGTATCGAATTTGAGATTGAAACCACTGGCATTCCAGAAGCGGCTGTTGACGTGCACCAGTTTGTCATAGGGCGCATGGATGAAGACCTGGACGTTGACGTTTTTGCCATCGGGGCTGAGCGCATACTGCGTCACCTCACCAACCTGGATCTTGCGGTAATAGACAGGAGAGCCGATATCCAGCGAACCGAGGGTCTCCGCATTCAGAACGAAGCGCTTGCCTCGAGAGGACGAATCGATTTCCGGCGCCCGTTCCAGCCCGGTGAAATGGTACGCTGGATGTTCTCCGGGCGCAGTGTCCATACCGATATGGATGCCGGAGATCAGCGTGCTCAGACCACTGACGCCCGATTGGGTGATGCGTGGACTGACGATCCAGAAACGGGTGTTCTCGTTGAGATGCCCCTCCATGAAACGCGCCATCTGGACACTGATGACAACCTTGCTCAGATCCGAATTCAAGCGCACTTTCTTGACCTTGCCGACATCCACATCCTTATACTTGACGTGTGTCTTGCCGG
>CAZTJP010000256.1:0-3648 GCA_964613895.1 uncultured Thiotrichales bacterium
TACGAGATGATCAGTTATGTCAGCTCGCATGCCACGGTGTTCCCCGGCGCCGAAATCGGCGAGAACTGTTTTATTCTCGAAGACAATACGATTCAGCCATTCACACCGATTGGCAATAATGTGGTGATGTGGAGCGGCAATCACATTGGTCACCATGGGCAGGTTGGCGACCATGTGTTTTTCACTTCTCACGTGGTGCTGTCGGGCCATTGCCGGGTGGATCCCTATTGTTTTTTTGGCGTCAACTCGACCATACGCAATGCGGTACATATTGCCGAAGGTAGTCTGATCGCAATGTCCGCCTCAGTGGTCAAGGACACCGAACCCTGGGGGGTCTACAAGGGGGTGCCGGCAAAAAAGGCACGGGTCTCCAGCAAGGATCTCAATTTCTGACATGGCCTGGGTCAAGAAGGGGCATATCTTTCAGCCCGATGGGCAGCACTGGTGGAACCAGTCCCATGCACAGCTGCCGGTGGTGGAGCGCATCGGCAACGGCCGCCTGCGTGTCTACTACGCCAGCCGTGATGAGCAGGGGCGCAGCCACACCAGTTATTTCGAGGTGGCGGAAAGTGATCCGGCGGAAATGCTCTATGTTCACGATGCGCCGATTCTGCCTATTGGCGAGCCTGGCTGCTTCGACGACTGTGGCGTGATGGGAACCTGGGTGCTCGATGTCGGAGAGACCAAATACCTGTATTACATCGGCTGGACCGTCCGAAATACGGTGCCCTATCACAACTCGATTGGCCTGGCTGTCTCCCGGGACGGTGGCCAGACGTTTGAAAAGTTTGCTCGCGGGCCGCTGTTCAGTCCAACCCCCGAAGAGCCCTATTTTACCGGTACCGCATGTGTCATTCTGGACGACGACGGGGTTTGGAAAAACTGGTACCTGTCTTGCACTCAATGGCGGTCGGTTCAGGGTCGGATGGAACCGTTCTATCATCTCAAGTACGCCGAGTCGGACGACGGCGTACATTGGCGGCGCCGCGGGATCGTCGCGATCGACTACAAGTCCCCGGCGGAAGGTGGCATCGTCAAGGCCTCTGTCATCAAGGAGGCGGGCGTCTACAAGATGTGGTATGCCTTTCGCAACGGCGAGGATTATCGCAACAACCCCGCCAACAGCTACCGTATTGGGTATGCAGAATCTGCAAACGGCATCGACTGGCAACGCCTGGATGAGCAGGTGGGGCTCGACGTCTCCCCCAGCGGCTGGGATGCCGATATGCTCGCCTATCCGCATGTGATCGACTGCGCATCGGGGCGTTACCTGTTCTACAACGGCAATGGGTTTGGTCGTTCCGGCATCGGCTACGCGCAATGGGTCGAAGACGACTGAAAACCGCGCTCGCGGGTTTGGTGACGTTATTGATGAGTGCCTGTGGGCAGCAGTCACCGCAACGCCAGCCACCCGATCTCACAACCCATGTGACCATGCGTGATGGCGTGCGGCTGGAAACGGCGATCTGGAAACCGTCCGGCGATGGCCCCTTTCCAGTGATATTGACGCGTGGTTACGGTGTGGGGTTTCCTCGTGACGCGCGCCGCTTCAACGCGGCGGGCTATGTCTATGTGGGACAGTCAGCGCGCGGGCATGCGGGCTCCGAAGGGGAAATGCGACGTTTTTTCCCCGATGCCGATGACGGTTACGACACGCTGAACTGGATCACCCGCCAACCCTGGTGCAACGGCCAGATTGCAATGTATGGAAAATCATTCTGGGCCGCTACCCAGTGGCTGGTGGCGGTGCGTCAGCATCCGGCGCTCAAGGCTATCATCCCGCAAAACATGAACGCCGATATCTGGCAATGCGGTTATCGTTGCAACGGCGCCTTGACCTTGGCGATGGCCGCGACCGGCCGGGCTTACAGCCGTTCCGATGTGGGCAAGATCCAGCGGATGGGTTGGCAGCGCTATTTTCGCCATCTGCCGTTGATCACGCTCGACAGCGTGGCGGGTGAATCGGTCGATCCGGCAAGCCGGCAGTTATGGAAAGACTACGTCCGCCATGACCGTTTCGATGACTATTGGGCGGCGATCAGCATTCGCGGCGATGGGGGTGATGGCAAATACCGAAAGATCGATATCCCGGTGTTCCTGATGGGGGGCTGGTACGACTACTACGCCGGCGCGGCATTCACCAGCTTCCAACAGTTACAGCGCCTGCATCCGAAAGTGGCGCACCGAATCGTCATCGATCCCACCAGCCATTTGAATGAGCCGGTCGGCGACCGGGATTTTGGCCCTGATGCCGTCAAGGACGAAGTTGGGTTGGCGATTCAATGGCTGGACCACGTGCTACGCGGCGAGTCCAATGCGCTGTCGGATTCACCGCCGGTACGCGTATTCACCATGGGCGAAAATCGTTGGCACGACTACCGGCATTGGCCCCCAGAAGGCTCGCTGACCCGCGATTATTTTCTGGCACCCGATGGGCTGCTGGCAACCCAACGACCGAAGCGGGTGACTCGCCTGCAATATCGCTATGATCCTCACGATCCTGCGCCCGCGCTGGGTGGTAACCATTCCTATATCGATGAACAGGCGCGTAACGTACTGCGGCCAGGCCCGGTCGATCAGCGGCCGCTGGAAAATCGACCGGACGTGTTACTGTTCAAAACACCGCCGCTTGCTGAGGATGTGCGCGTGACGGGTCCGGTCGTGGCCCGGATCCATGCTGCCACGACAGCCGTCGATACCGATTTTGTCGTCCGCCTGATCGATATTCTGCCGGATGGAACACAATACAATCTGACGGAAGGGATATTGCGCGGTCGTTTCCATCGCTCGGTCTGGGGGCCGCCGGAATTGCTCCAACCGGGGCGAGCCTACGATTTCACCATCCACCTTCAGCCCACCAGTAACCTGTTCCGGAAAGGCCACCGGATTGCCGTACAGGTCACCAGCAGCGCCTTCCCGCTGTGGGACAGAAACCTGAACACCGGCCACCAGCAAGGGTTCGATACCCACATGGTCGTTGCGCGGCAAACGGTGTTCCTTGGCGGCGACAATGCCTCGAAGATCAGTTTGACGATATTGCCGAAAGAGCAATAGACGTGATGGATTAAATCTTCATTGCTTCGCGCCACAGATGATCGCGGCCAACGGTATTCAACCAGACTCTGAATTTTTCCCGTGCGGTCTGCCAACGCTCAGAAAGCTGTTTGCGTGGATCCCCGCTGAGTGCATAGGCCATGCCTTCGATCAGCCATTCCGGTTTGAACAACGACGCCAAAACCCCAAACTCCTCAGCCTGACGATGATGGATCATTTCATGGCGAAGATAGAAATCCTTCCAGCCCCTTGGGCTCACGACAATGCCAGAGGTCCCCACGGCTGTCGCCGACGCTTTCCTGAAACCAAATGACCGATAGCAATTTTCCGTGGAGCAGAATATCACCCGTGGATGATGGCGGAATGGTCCGGTAACCGATGAAACGTGTAGTAGTGCCTCATCGTACAGCGATTTTGCCTGACGATAGCGTGACTCATCTTCCATACAGATCTCTGAATCCACGCATTTGATACCCTCCACCCAATCGGGCGCCAAAACCCTCACTGGCTTATATGTTGCCCACCCGCCAATCGGGACGGCAAGGATGATCAGTATCGATGCCAGTAAAAGTCGCTTCATGTCTTACTCCATAG
>CAZTJP010000257.1:0-3630 GCA_964613895.1 uncultured Thiotrichales bacterium
CCACCGTCGCGCCTTCGATGGGGCCGAAGGTGGACAGCAGCCGGAAGTCTTCGGGTTTGAGCCGATGGAAGTAGCCACTCATGAAGTTGGAGGCGCCGCCGACGATATTGCCGCCCCAGAACTGGTCGGTGGTCGATTCGTTCCAGCCGCCTTCGCCATCGGGTTCGACCAGTACATGCCGTTCGTTCTCGAGTTGTGACTGGAAGGCATTGTGGCGTGGCAGTTGTTCGTCCTTGAAAAAATCGGTTTCGTGATACCAGCCACCTTTTTCGAGGACGCAAACATCGTGGCCGGCTTGCGACAGTGTCAGCGCGACCGGGCCGGCGCCAGCGCCACTGCCGACGATGCAGACATCGAACTCCCGGGGGCTGGTTGTCATGTGATGTAGCGGCGAAATTCATGGCCAGGGGTCGGGCGGGGAAAGCCCGGCTGGTGACCCAGCCATTTCCAGCCGATCTGATTCGGGTTGCCGCCGTAGAGTGGATCGAGCAGCAGGGCCTCGAGCAGGTAGTAGATCAGCAGGGAGAGCCAGTTGCTGCCGGCTTCGGAGTCGGCGGTCTGTGTCAGCAGGCGTTGTTGCTGTGTCCGGCTCAAGCCGCTGAAGCGTTCGCCGAAGGTGGTTTGGGCAAGGTCTTCCAGCCAGCCGATGCCCTTGATGATAAACTCCGGATCGCCGTCGGCACGATTGTCCGGATCGTCGAGCGCCCATTCGAGGTAGCGCAGGGCGTTGAGGTCGCGGGCCGAAGGGCCGTCGCCGTCGTCGGGAAACAATTGCATTTGCACCGCGTCCAGCGTGGCCCGCTGCTGTTTCGAGAATTTGACCGGAGGGATGGCAGAACCCGTTTTTTGCTCAGTCCCGGCTGTGACCGGTTTGAGGGACGGCAACTGGCCAAGTACAGCCATGGCGGTTGAGCTCTGCAGGAATCGTCGCCGCGAGATGCCGCGCGCCCAGGGCGGGCGGCAGTCGCGCCGGGTGGCCGGGCGTGGCTGGCGATGGTGATGGCGTCGCATGGGGCTCGTCATGTTTCCTGTTTGGCCCCATTATACGCGCTGCCCGCCGGATTGGTGGCGGGCGGGTATTGCTGAATTATCTGAACGATCATTTGCCATGCGGTTTCGTCCCGTTCTCAGTGTCACAGGTTTGCTGATCTGTATCTTCAGCGTATCGCTGATCGTGCCGCTGTTCATTTCGTGGAAATACCACGATGGGGAGACCCACAACCTGTTGATGACTTTTCTGATGATTCTCGGCACGGGTACGGCGCTGTGGTTGCTCAATCATCGCGAGACGCCGAAGATCCGCCGCCAGGAAGGTTTCCTGATCGTAGTGCTGTTCTGGGTGGCGCTGGGATCGCTCGGCGCGTTGCCGTTGATGTTCTCATTGAAGATCAGCTTCGTCGACGCCCTGTTCGAGTCGGTTTCCGGTCTGACCACGACTGGCGCAACGGTGTTGCAGGGGCTGGACGCGATGCATCCGTCGGTGCTGTTCTATCGCCAGGAAATCCAGTGGTTTGGCGGTATGGGGCTGGTGGTTCTGGCCGTTGCCATTTTGCCGATGCTGGGAATCGGCGGTATGTCACTGTATCGTGCCGAGATTCCCGGGCCGCTCAAGGAGGAGAAGATGGTGCCGCGTCTGGCCAGTGGTTCGCGCAGCCTGTGGTTGTTGTATGTGGGCATCACTGCGGCCTGTGCGCTGGCGTACTGGCTGGCGGGGATGACGCCTTTCGATGCCGTGGCGCATAGTCTGACGACGGTTTCCACCGGAGGCTTTTCCACCCATGACGCCAGCCTCGGTTATTTCCACAGTGCCACGATCGAGGCCATCGCGATTGTGTTCATGCTGGCCGGGGGGATCAATTTCGGTGTGCATTTTGCAGCCTTTCATGGGGTTTCGCTCAAGCCTTACTGGCGCGATGTGGAGGTTCGCAGTTTTCTCATGTTCGTGGCGCTGGCGACACTGCTGATCACGTTGGGGTTGTGGTACAGCCATTATTACAACGGTGTGCTGTCCGATCTGCGTAATGCGGTGTTCGAGGTGGTGTCGATCATAACCAGTACGGGCTTTGGTACGGTCGATTTCAATGCCTGGCCGGTGGTTTATCCGACCTTGTTGATAGCGATCAGTTTCATCGGTGGCTGTGGTGGCTCGACGGCCGGTGGCATGAAGGTGCTGCGGGTGCTGATTCTTTTCCGGTTGGCCTATCGGGAGTTGATTCGGCTCAGTCACCCGAAAGGAGTGTTCGTGGTCAAACTCAATGGTCGCACGGTACCGGATGCGACGTTGCAGAGTATTCTGGGGTTTTTTTCGGTGTATGTCGCCAGTTTCGCTACCTTGATGCTGATGTTGATGTTCACCGGCATGGATCAGGTTTCCGCCTATTCGGCGATAGCCACTTGCATCAATAATCTTGGGCCGGGCATGGGGCAGGTGGCGCAGTCGTTTGCAACGGTCAGTGACGCGGGCAAACTGATCAGTGTCTGTGCGATGCTGTTGGGCAGGCTGGAGGTATTTTCGGTGCTGGTGCTGTTGCATCCCGCATTCTGGAGAGCATGACGGGTGCGTTCCGCGCACGGCGATTTCACGCTGGCCAATTCCACCCGCCAAACCTAGCCTGCATTTCTCACAGGGTCGCGTAGCGAGGCTGCTCAAGGTGGTGTGATGGCATACCCTTTTGTTTTTGACTGGGGTTTGATGGGAGCGTGAATTCGCCGTGGCGTTCGGTGTTGTTGATTGGGCGTGATGCTGGCAGTGCCGTATAATGCCGCGCCCGTTTTGATCTGGATTTTTCGTGATGAGTCGATTTTGGTCAGTTTGTTTGGTTGCGATGTTTGCAGGCAGTGCAGCGGCGGGGCCATGGCCGTTGGAGATTATCGAGCATCTGGATGATGCGAAGATCGTCATTTATGTCAAAGAGTCGGATATCGAACATTCTCCGGTCTGGAATCCGGCGGATGGCGCGCCATCCTTTGGGTTGCCCCAGTTGATGGATGCGGTGGCAAAGTGGGAGCGAAAGAACGGCGGGCCGGATACCGACGGAATCGAGAAAATCGAGCTCAAGCCGATTGTGCATCATGAGAAGCAAGGGCGCTGGTATTATCTGGTACAGCTGAAGGATAAGATCGGTGGCAAGCCGGCGCACCGTTATGTCGCAGTATTGATGAGTGGCAAGGCGGTAGCGGCGATCCGCGAGCCGGAATCTTACAAGTAGTCGTTTATACTTTTTTGACGAATTGTGATTTCAGTTGCATGGCACCGATGCCGGGGATTTTGCAATCGATGTCGTGATCGCCATCGACCAGGCGGATGTTCTTGACCTTGGTGCCGACTTTGACGACAGCGGAGGAACCTTTGATTTTCAGGTCCTTGATGACGGTAACGGTGTCGCCGTCGTGCAGTTCGTTGCCGTTGGCATCCTTGTAGATTTTTTGGGGTTCGCCTTCGTTGCCAGTCCCGTCCTTTGACCATTCTTCACCACATTCCGGGCAGACGAGCATCAGGCCGTCCTCGTAGGTGTATTCGGATTGACAGTTGGGGCAAGGGGGCAGGGAGGTCATTTGTCGGGCCGGAAGCTAGGGAGCGGGGATTATACTGTGTGTTTCGTTATCCCGCATCTCGGATATCGCGGGGGG
>CAZTJP010000258.1:0-3594 GCA_964613895.1 uncultured Thiotrichales bacterium
CGTGATCCTGTGAGAAATTCGGGCTAGCGTCAGCGCCAGTACGCCCGCGGCAAGATACAACCACCCGACCGGGTGAGCGTGCACCAGCAGCAACGATCCCAGCCCCCAGATCGCCAGCGAACCGAGATCGTGCCGGCTGCTCCCGGCGCGAGCCGGATGCAACCAGCGCGCGCCGGCCAGCGCCAGCAACAGATAACCCACCGACAGCAACATGTAATGGCGTGCTTCCTGACTGTAGTGGAGGTTGACATCACAGACCAACATCAACGATGCCAGCCAGAAAGCCCCTTTCCGGCTATCAAGACCGGATTTCTCACCAGGTCGCGGAGCGAGGCCGCTCTGGGCGGTCGCAGTCGTGACCCGGTGAGAAATCCCGGTTAGTTGCGCACCCAGCGCCGCGGCCAGCACGACGCTCGTTGCACCCAGCAGCGCGGCAGGCAAGCGCAGCCGGAAGACGCTGTCACCGGGCGACCAGAACAGATGCGTCAGCCAGTAATAGAACGGCGGTTTGTTGGTGATCGGCTCGGTCCACAGCGTGGTCAGTGGAAAGGTGCTGTGCCAGGCGGTCAGCGCCTCATCCACCCACAGTGATTTCGAATCCAGCCCCCACAGCCGCAATGCGAGCGCGACGGCGAACAAGGCCATTGCCGCCAGCAGAATGTGGGAATGAGGATGAGTCTTCACGTCAGTTTCATTGTGCGCCTTCCGGCGCAATCATCGCGTACCCCGGTGAGAAATCCGGGCTATCCGCTGCCGTTCAGCCCCAGAGGATCGTCGCGGTCGATTCCATCCATGAATTGGCGGTTGCGCTCGGCATGGGTGACCTGATAGACCAGCCCGATCCAGTTGCCCACGATCGCTTCACCGGTGTCGTGCCAGGTGTTGTCGATGCGCGGCGCCAGCAGCGGTTCGGGAAATTCCGGCGCCGGCCGGCCTTCCCGGCGGGCTCGTTCGGCCTGGTCGCGGTATTCGTCGAGGATGGCTCGGGAGGTGATATCCAGGTAATGCTCGGGGAACGGCGGATAGTCGTGGCGTTTGCCTTGTTGGTAAAGCATCACTTCGCGCTTGTATTCCTTGAGCAGGCTGATGGTGTCGTACTCCGGATGGCCCTGGAAATAGACCCGCCGCAGTTGGTCCTGGCTGACCGCCAGATGGACGCCCGCTGTTTCACTCTCCACCAGGACGGGCAGCCCGGCGGCGTCGAACATGGCCCGGTCGATGGCGTTGTAGCGCGAATGCGGCACATTGAAACGGGTATTGACATCGTTGACCAGCGGATGCCGGCTATCGACGACCCGGTGATCGAATACGCCCCACAGCTTCTCGCCCATGTGGCGTCGCTTCTGGCCGTGGAAATATTGCAGCGCCGCATGCGTCGCCAGGCAGGAACAGAGTACCGAGGTGACTTGTTGATCCGCCCATTCCAGCACGCGGCCCAACGGCTCCCAGAAGGTTTCCAGCGCCAGATCGGGCTGGGTGACGTTGGCGCCGGTCACGATCAGAGCATCGAGGCCCTTTTCGCGCAGTACGTCGAAGCTGTCGTAATAGGTCTCGATATGTTGCCGGGCCCGCTCGCCGCGTGGAATCTCGGCCAGCGTGAAAGGATGCATGTGGAACTGGGCGATCGGGTTGCTCTCCCCCACCAGCCGGAAGAATTGCCGTTCGGTGGCCGCCAGCGCCGCGTCCGGCATCATGTTGAGCAGACCGATGTGCAACTCGCGAATATCCTGCTGCCGCGCCCGGCCGGGTGGCAGCACGGTCAAGCCCTCGGCGCGCAGCCGCTCGAAGGTGGGCAGTGACGAGTTGGCGACCAGTGGCATGTCAGCCGTGCCTCCGGATGGCGGTTTCCACCAGCTGCAGAAAATCCTCGACGTTGCGGATGCGCCTCAGTTCATCCGTCGTGACGGTGTAGCCATATTTCTCGGCAATCGCCTCATAACGGGGAATGCGGGCGCGGAACAGTTTCGGGAAACACCATTGTACGAAGTCGTCCGGGTCGATCAGCGCCACATACGGAATCGCCTTCTCCGCCATATACTGCTCGAGTTGTGCTTCGAGGAATGCTTCGCGGTAATACAACGGCTTGGGATGGCTGCGGGCGCGCTCGATCAGCTCTTCCTCGTCTTCGTGCGTGGCTTTCAGATAGAGAATCAGCGTATGTTCGGCGAGGATCTCCAGCACTGCCTCATCGTCCAGTTCGCAGACGCTGCCGCCGGCATCGTTGACGAAATGCTGGTAGCCATAGATGGAGCGGGCTTTTTCGATGAATTCGGGCACATCCCGCATCGCACCCACTTCGGCCTGATGGTGTAACCGCTGGCGACGAATGAATTCATCCTTGGGCAGTCCGCCGCGCGCCGGATCGCCGATCTTGCCGAGAAAGCTGGAAACCGGCTTGAGGTGGTCGAAAGTGATGTTGTTCTGGATCGAGATCGAATCGGAGCGCAGCAGGTCGCGCAGAAAGGGCACCTGCATGGCCTGACGCTTGATATTGTCGAGAATCGGCTCATCCAGATAGCGCGTGCCAATGCGGTAGTCGCCGGAATAATGGAACCAGTCGTTCTGCCGCAACATGCTCGACAGCACGGTCTTGCCGACGCCGGACATGCCCAGCAGGGTGATGCGCTTGTGTGGCCAGTCTTTGAATTCTTCCGCGGTTAGACGCACCATGTCGCTCCTGAAACCCTCGATCCCCAAGATTCTCACGGTTTGCCGCCATGAATCAATCACCGACCACCCGCACCCCGGTTCGCTGCATCACCTTCGATCTCGATGATACCCTGTGGGCCTGCCAGCCGGTGATCCTGCGGGCCGAAAAACGGTTCTACCAGTGGCTGCAGGCGCATTATCCGCGTATCACCGAGCAGTTCGATCCGGACTCACTGATCCAGCACCGCATCGGCTTCATGCGCGCCCGGCCCGAACAGATGCACAATCTCACCATGCTGAGAAAACGCTGGCTGGCGGCGTTGGCCGCCAGTGCCGACTATGGCGAGGAACTGATCGAACCCGGTTTTCGCGTTTTCTGGGAAGCGCGCAATGAGGTGGAATTGTTCGATCACGTCGAAACCACGCTGGAGACGCTTGGCCAACGCTATACCATCGGCGCGATCAGCAATGGCAACGCCGATGTGAGCCGGATCGGCATTGGCCATCTGTTCGATTTCAGCCTCAACTCCGAACAGGTCGGCAAGGCCAAGCCGCATCGCGATATCTTCCACCGGGCGGCGCAACGGGCGGGCGTGCCGATCGCACAAATGTTGCATGTCGGCGACGATCCGCAAAGCGATGTGCTGGGCGCGCTGCGGGCAGGTGCGCAGGCGGCCTGGGTGACGCAGGCGCCGCAAGACTGGGATCATGCCGAGCAGCCGGATCTCATCATTTCCCGCATCGACGAATTGCTGCAAGCGCTTCGGTAGCCCGAAATTCTCACAGGATCACGGCTGCGGCAGCCCAATGCAGCGCACTGACTGGCGTTCACTCGGTCGCGAACACCAGCCATCACACCACCTTGAGCGGTCTCGCTACGCGACCCTGGGTAGCGCCTTGCGCAGCCGTTCCACTTGCGCGCGAACCTGACGCGGCGCGGTGCCA
>CAZTJP010000259.1:0-3580 GCA_964613895.1 uncultured Thiotrichales bacterium
GTGAGAAATCCGGGCTAGCCGATATTTTCGGGCCATCCGACCCGAAAAGACACGACTATGAAAGAGAATATTTTTGAAGTTCTGATGTATCTGATGGAGAACTACATCGATCAGGACAACCTGGAAGAACCCGCAAGGGATGAAATCACCACGCACCTGTTGCAGGCGGGATTCGGCAATCAGGAAGTCAATCTGGCCTTCGATTGGCTCGACAAGCTGTCGGATGACAAATCCGGCGAGGGGCTCAATGCCACGGCGGCGCTGCGCGTCTATCGGGATGAGGAATACGATCGCATCGGCCCGGAGGGTATCGGCTTTCTGCATGCGCTCGAGCAGATCGGCGTCCTGAAGCCCGCCGCGCGAGAGCAGATCATCGGCCAGTTCATGGCGCTCAATACCTGGCAGCAGGATCTCGATCAGCTCAAGTGGGTAGTATTGATGGTGCTGTTCAACCGCGCCGGCAAAGACGCCTCGCATTTTGCTTGGCTGGAAGAACTGATCTATGGTGAAAAGCCGCTGAGCGTGCACTGACCGTGCGCCAGCCTTCCCGCCTATTGATGAACCTGGACCACTGACACCCATGGGACGCCACCTCGTCATTGTAGAGTCACCCGCCAAGTCGAAGACGATCAAGAAATACCTCGGCAAGGACTATGAGGTCCTCGCTTCCTATGGGCATGTGCGCGATCTGGTGCCAAAGAATGGCGCGGTCGATCCCGATCACGATTTCGCAATGAAATACGATGTGATCGAGCAGAACGAAAAACACGTCAATGCCATCGCCCGGGCGCTGAAGAAAGCCGACAGTCTGTTGCTGGCAACGGACCCGGATCGTGAAGGAGAAGCCATTTCCTGGCACCTCTATGAATTGCTCAAGGAAAAAGGCCTGCTCGATAACAAGGCAGTCAAGCGCGTGGTTTTCCATGAAATCACCAAACGCGCCATCCAGCAGGCGATCGCCCATCCGCGTGAACTGGCGACCGAACTGGTCGATGCGCAACAGGCCCGCCGCGCACTGGACTATCTGGTAGGCTTCAACCTGTCGCCGCTGTTGTGGAAAAAGATCCGCCGCGGTCTCTCCGCCGGCCGGGTGCAAAGCCCCGCTTTGCGCATGATCGTCGAGCGCGAGCAGGAGATCGAGGCTTTCGAGCCGCAGGAATTCTGGACGATCGAGTCCGATCTGAGCCTAAAAGGTCAGGACTTCGTCGCCAAACTGCACCGCTACCAGGGCGAACGCGTCAAGCAGTTCAGTTTCACCAATGGTGACTCGGCACACGCTGCACAACAGGCGCTGAAACAGGCCGGCGGCGATTCGCTGGTGGTCGAGTCGGTGGAGAAAAAGCAGCGCAAGCGTAATCCGGCGCCGCCATTCATCACTTCGACGCTGCAACAGGAAGCGGCTCGCAAGCTGGGCATGTCGACCCGCAATACCATGCGTATCGCTCAACAGTTGTATGAAGGCATCGACCTCGGTTCGGGGCCGATAGGCCTGATCACTTATATGCGGACCGACTCGGTGAACCTCGCCGATGAGGCAATCGCCGAAATCCGCGATGTCATCCAGCAACGTTTCGGCGCTGACAACCTGCCGGAAAAACCCCGGGTCTATCGAACCAAATCCAAGAACGCGCAGGAAGCGCACGAAGCCATCCGCCCAACCTCGGCGGCGCTGACGCCGGAAAAGGTCAAGCCACATCTGGACAATAACCAGTTCCGCCTCTACCAGTTGATCTGGAAACGCGCGGTCGCCTGCCAGATGATTCACGCTACCATGGATACCGTCGCCATCGAATTTGCCTGCGGGGACGGCAACAGCTTCCGCGCCACCGGCTCGTCGATTCGGCACCCGGGCTTCATGGCTGTCTACATGGAAGGCGTCGATGACAAGAAACAGGACAACGACAAGGAAAAATTCCTGCCGCCCATGGAAAAGGGTGATCGAGTCGATCTCAAGGAGATTCGCGCCGACCAGCACTTTACCGAACCACCGCCGCGCTATTCGGAGGCCAGCCTGGTCAAGGCGCTGGAAGAATACGGCATCGGCCGGCCATCGACCTATGCCAGCATCATCTCCACACTGCTCAACCGCGAATACGTCGAACTGGAGAACAAGCGCTTTCATCCCACCGAAGTGGGCCGGGTGGTCAACGATTTCCTGACCGAGCACTTCCACAACTATGTGGATTACAACTTCACCGCCCGCCTCGAAGATGAACTCGATGAAATCTCGCGCGGCGAAAAGCAATGGATTCCAGTCATGCGCGAATTCTGGGATCCGTTCAAGAAACTGATCGAAGACAAGGAGTCGCTGACCCGCAAGGATGCCATCAAACCACGCCTGCTCGGCACCGACCCCAAAACCGGCAAGCCGGTATCCGTCCGTCTCGGCCGCTACGGACCCTGCGTGCAGATCGGCGATGTCGAAGACGAGGAAAAACCCCGTTTCGCCAGCCTGCGCCCCGGCCAGAAAATCAACAGCATCACCTTCGAAGAAGCGATGGAGCTGTTCAAGCTGCCACGTAAACTTGGCGAAACGCCGGACGGCGAACCGGTCAGCGCCAACATTGGCCGCTTCGGCCCCTATATCCGCTACGGCAACAAATTCGTCTCGCTCAAGGAAGATGACCCGCACGAAGTCACCCTGGAGCGCGCGCTGGAACTGATCGAAGAAAAGAAAATCGCCGATGCCAACCGGATCATCCTCGACTTCCCGGAAGAAGGTATCCAGGTGCTCAACGGCCGCTATGGGCCCTACATCACCGACGGCAACAAAAACGCCAAAATCCCCAAGGACACCGAGCCAAAGGAACTCGATCTCGAAACTTGCAAGAAACTGATTGCCGAAGCGCCCGAAAGACGCGGCCGCGGCAAGAAAAAGAAAGCCGCCGCCAAGAAGAAAAAAGCGGCTGCAAAAAAGAAGGCAGCAAGCAAAAAGAAGTCTGCCACCAAAAAGAAATCGGCCGCCAAGAAAAGCACCCGAAAAAAAGCGGCCACCAAGAAAAAAGCCTCGACCCGCAAAAAGACCGTGAAAAAGGCCGCATCGGGGACGTGACTTGGGTAACGCCACGGCGAGCCTGCTGACCGCCGCCCGCGCCCTGACTGCCGGCGCAGTCATCGCCTACCCCACCGAAGCCGTCTACGGCCTTGGCTGCCTGCCCACCCGGCCCGATACCCTGCAACGACTGATCGCCCTCAAACATCGCCCAGCGGGCAAAGGACTGATCCTCATCGGCGCCAGCCCCGCCCAACTGGCGCCCTACACCCACGGCATGAGCGCGGACGACTGGCGCATCCTCGCCGCTGCCCATCGCCAGCCCATCACTTGGCTGGCGCCCGCAGCCCCCAGCATCCCGGAACTGCTCACCGGCGGCCGCGAGACCATCGCGCTGCGCATCACCCAGCATCCGCTCGCGCGGCAACTCTGCCTCGCGAGCGGCAGCGCCATCGTATCGACCAGCGCCAATCTCAGCGGCCAGCCCCCACCCCGAGACTTCGCCCGAATCGCTCCCCAACTACGGCGCAACCTCGACCTCGTACTGGTCGGCCAGTGCGGCTCCGCCCGCCGGCCCAGCCAGATCCG
>CAZTJP010000260.1:0-3553 GCA_964613895.1 uncultured Thiotrichales bacterium
CGTCCATGCCGGAATGACGCCGCTTGGCACAGGAGATCATTGAGGATAACCGGGGGTATTGGCGGGTGGAAAGCTGGGCTTTTGAATCGGACCAGCGTGAATTCGCCGTGCCAATCTTCGCCGGACAATTGACCTGAGCAGGCCGCATCGGTAAGATTCGTCCTCTTTTTTTCCACGGTTTCAGCGGAGAACAACATGTACGCGGTAATCGCTACAGGCGGCAAGCAATACAGAGTATCCGAAGGCGATGTCATTCGCGTCGAAAAACTGGGCGTCGAAGCAGGCGAATCAGTTGTGTTCGACAAGGTCCTGATGGTGGCCGATGGCGAAGACATCCGCATTGGCGCACCCTATGTCGAGGGCGGCGCAGTCAGCGGCTCCGTACAGGCCAATGGACGGGGCAAGAAGGTGGAGATCATCAAGTTCCGCCGTCGCAAGCACCATCGCAAGCAGATGGGCCACCGGCAATCCTACACCGAGGTCGAGATCACCGGCATCAGCCTCGACGGCTCGGCCAAGCCGGCGAAAAGCGAGAAAAAGCCCGCAACCAAGGCTGCCTCCAGCAAGCCGGCATCCAACGAATCCGCTTCGGACACCAAAACATTGCTGGCGGACAAGGAACCGGTCAAACCGGAGTTGCTGGATGCGCCCAACGGCGAGAAAGACGATTTGACCAAGCTCACCGGCCTTGGCCCCAAGTTCGAGGAACAAGCCAACGCGCTCGGCATTTTCCACTATTCGCAGATCGCCAACTTCAGCCTCGAGAACTTCCGCTGGCTGGACGACAACACCCGCGGCAAGATCGAGCCCATCAAATGGGTCGAAGAAGCCAAGGCCCTGATGAAGTAACCGAGAAGGAGCAGACAGATGGCACATAAAAAAGCAGGCGGCAGTTCCAAGAACGGTCGCGATTCAATTTCCAAACGCCTTGGCGTGAAGCGTTTTGGCGGCCAATTCGTCAAGGCGGGCAATATCATCGTTCGTCAACGCGGCACCCGCTTCCATCCGGGCGAAAACGTCGGTTGCGGCAAGGACTACACCCTGTTCGCCAAAATCGACGGCACCGTCAAGTTCGAGGTCAAGGGGCTGAAAAAGCGCAAATACGTCAGTATCGAACCGCTTGCCAGCTGAACGGACGGATACCGTATAATCAAAAGCCCCGCCGATGCGGGGCTTTTTGTTTTGCAGAACCAGGCCATGCGATTCGTAGACGAAGCCACTATCAAGGTCAAAGCCGGTAACGGAGGGCATGGCTGCGTCAGCTTCCGGCGCGAGAAATACATCGAATTCGGCGGCCCGGACGGCGGTGATGGCGGTGACGGCGGCAGCGTCTATCTGATAGGCGACCATAACCTCAATACGCTGGCCGACTTCCGCACCTCACGCCTGTTCAAGGCCGAAAGCGGCGCCAGTGGTGCGGGCCGCAACCGCACCGGCAAGAGCGGTGCCGATCTGGAGATCCCTGTGCCGGTAGGCACCATTGCCTACGACAACGAAACGGACGAAAAGATTGGCGAACTGCTCAGCAATGGCGACCGCCTGCTGGTGGCACGCGGCGGCTTTCACGGCCTGGGCAACACCCGTTACAAAAGCTCGACCAATCGCGCCCCAAGGCAGTTCTCCAAAGGCACGCCCGGCGAGATGCGGGAACTGCGGCTGGAACTGAAAGTGCTGGCCGATGTCGGCCTGCTGGGTTTTCCCAACGCCGGCAAATCCACGCTCATCAGCCAGGTTTCCTCGAGCAAACCGAAGATTGCCGACTACCCTTTCACCACCCTGCATCCCAACCTGGGCGTGGTTACCCCGGCCCCGTTCAGCAGCTTCGTCATCGCCGACATACCCGGCCTGATCGAAGGCGCGGCGGAAGGCGCCGGGCTGGGTATCCAGTTTCTCAAACACCTGTCGCGCACGCGGCTGCTGCTGCACCTGGTCGATATCCAGCCAGCCAACCCTGAAGAACAACCCGCTACAGCCGTGCGAGCGCTGGAAAAGGAAATGGCAAAATTCGGCGGCGGACTGACCGACAAACCCCGCTGGCTGGTCGTCAACAAGATCGACCTGCTACCGTCAGACGAGCGCGCCGCACGGGTTACCGCACTGGTCGATGAGCTTGGTTGGCAAGCTCCGGTCTACAGCGTCTCCGCAGCGACCGGCGAAGGGCTGGATACACTGATGAAAGACATTCTCGGCTGGCTGGAGCAACAGGAGCCCGACGCATGAACGATCTGCTCGGTCAGGCCCGGCGCTGGGTCATCAAGATTGGCAGCGCACTCATCACCAACGATGGTGCCGGACTCGATCACCCGGCGCTACAAGACTGGGCCGACCAGATTGCCCAACTGCGCGAACAGGGCCGTGAGGTCGTGCTGGTGTCCTCCGGCGCGGTAGCAGAAGGCATGACCCGTCTGGGCTGGAAAAAGCGCCCTTCGGCCATTCACGAACTCCAGGCCGCCGCCGCCGTGGGCCAGATGGGCCTGGTGCAGGCCTACGAAAGTTGCTTCCGCAAACATGGGCTGCACAGCGCCCAGATCCTGCTGACACATGATGACATGAGTAATCGCGAGCGCTACCTCAACGCCCGCAGTTCACTACGCACCTTGCTCGGGCTGGGCGTGATCCCGGTGGTCAATGAAAACGATACCGTCGCCATCGACGAAATCCGGCTGGGCGACAACGACACGCTGGCCGCCCTGGTCGCCAATCTGATCGACGCCGACGCCCTGATGCTGCTGACCGACCAACCAGGCCTGTTCGACAGCGACCCACGCGCCAACCCCAATGCCAGACTGATCACACAAGCCAATTCGAAAGACCCCAAGCTGTTGCAGGCCGCGGGCGAGTCGGCATCGCAACTGAGCCTGGGCGGTATGCGCACCAAGGTACTGGCCGCCCGGCGCGCCGCTGCTTCGGGCACCCATACCATCATCGCCGCCGGCCGCGAGCCCAAAGTCATCACCCGCATCGCCGCCGGCGAACATCTGGGCACCCGAATCCTGGCCGAATGCAAACCGGTCGCAGCCCGCAAACAATGGATCGCCAGCCAAATGAAGCCCAAGGGTAAGCTGGTGCTCGACGAAGGCGCCCGGCAAGCCATCTCACATCGCGCCAGCCTGCTGCCGGTCGGCATTCTCGCCGTCGAAGGCGACTTCGTTCGCGGCGACGCGGTGCGCTGCGTCGACCCCGAAGGCAATCCGATCGCCTGCGGCCTGGTCAATTACAGTCATACGGAAGTGGCAAAGATCATCGGCAAACCCAGCGCGCAGATCGAAAGCACGCTCGGCTATATCGACGAACCCGAACTGATTCACCGGGACAACCTCGTCCTGCTATAGCCTTACCCTGGCGGCCGCAGAGCACTCCAACGGGAGCCTGAAAGCCCCCCGACTCAAACAACTGTTTAAAAAAACAGTATTCAAGCAACCACACTGACCAGCAAACTATTTACATTTTTTTACCCGATCCTGTTAGGGGGCAAACCGGGGATTGAAGCTAGCCCGAATTTCTCACAGGGTCGCGTAGCGAGGCCGCTCAAGGTGGTGTGATGACTGGCGTT
>CAZTJP010000261.1:0-3538 GCA_964613895.1 uncultured Thiotrichales bacterium
CGGGCGAAGATCCGGTCGAAATGGTAGTCGTTGGCGATCGATGTGAGCGTCGAGCTGTCGGTGGTCAGGGCAATGGCGGGCAGGCCGGGTCGTTCGGATTCGAAACGGTTCAGCAGTTCGGATGAGAAGTGTTGCGCGTCGCCAGCGGAGCCGCCATTACCACAACTGAGTATTTTGCCACCCGCACGCAGTGATGCCGCCAGTCGATCGGTTGCCTCGGCGATGACTTCGGGCAGTGCGTGGCGGGCGCGTTGTTTGGCGTCGATGCTGTCGCTGAAGCGTTGCTCGATGCGGGCGAGGTCGTTCATGGGAAATACGGTCAGGCGCTGAATGCGTGGGGTATCCAGTCTATCCGGTCGGTCGCGTCGATGGCAATGACATCGAAACGGCAGGCAGGCTCATCATGCCGGGTTTGCAGCCAGTGCTGTGCCGTGCGGATCAGTTTTCGTTGTTTGCGCAGATCGACACTGGCGGCGGCGCCGCCGTAGCGGTCGTTGGCGCGATAGCGGACTTCGACGAATACGATGGTCTGACCTTCGCGCATGATCAGGTCGATTTCACCACAACGGGCACGATAGTTGCTGGTGATGTGCTGCAATCCCCGCTGGCGCAGAAATCTGAGCGCCAGTTGTTCAGCGCGATTGCCGCGGCGCTGGGTTTTCACATTCCCTGGATGGAGCCGGGCAGGGACAGGGGCACAGGGCGTCCATGTTCGAATTTCGCCCAGCCGAGCAAGCGGTGAATACGGTTGCGTCGGTCGGCGTAGAGATTGCCGGAAAGGCCATTGAGGCGGATGTCGGCGGTTGAGCCGCTGAGTAACCGGCGTCCGAGGTTGAAGGCGTCGTAGCCGAAGGCAAACAGGCGAGGATGACGTTTGGCGATTTCGTTGAGTGTGTCGAGCTTGGGCAGCTTCTCCTGTTTTGCTTCGACCGAGCCTTGTTTCAGCAGCCATGGGATTTCGGGAAACTGGATGCCGTTCAGATCGTTGTCGGCGTCGGGATCTTCTTCGCCCGAGTAGATGTGGGAGGTGGCGAAGACCGGTGTTTCTCCGAGGAAATAGAATTTCAGCAGAGGTTTGAGCAGTCGGCCCTGGCGTGGCGTGGCGACGATGAAGATAGCATCGACTTCAACCTGCGGGCGTGCATCCTTGACCTTGAAGGTTTTTTCGATGACCGAAGCCAGGTCCTGATTGCGGGGATTGAAGCGCCCTTGCGCAGCGATGGTGATTCCGTCGACTGCGGCTTGCTGCTTGAAGGCCTCGCCGACACGCGCGCCCCAATGTGAGTCGGGTACCAATACCGCGACTTGCTGATATCCGAGTTCGGCGATACGGTGGGCGGCGAGGTGCGCCTCATCTTCCGGCAACAGGGCAAACTGATAGAGCCCCGGGTTGAAGCGCTGGATATCGTTGCCGTAGTTCAGGGTGATGACTGGCGCTGAAGTGGAAGCGGCAGTGAGTTGGTCGACCTTGGCCTTGTCCATCGGACCCAACACCAGTTCAGCGCCCTCGTCGACCGCTTGTTGATAGAGTGCCGTGATATCACCCTGCGATGAATTGTAGGGGCGGATCGTTGGGCGTTGCCCGACGGGTAGTTGGTTTTGCGCTGCGTCGATGCCCTCGAGGATGACATCGGTCAGTGCCGCATAGCGTCCCGAGCGGGGCAGTAGTACGGCTATCTGGTGAATGCCGGGCAGCGCGGTGTTCAGTGTCTGTTTGATTTCGGGAACGGCGAAACTGTACGCCGGGTGATTGGGGTAACGTCGCTGCCAGCGCAGGAAGGCGTTGCGGCGTGCCTGTTCGGACGCCATTTTTCCGATCATGGCCAGTTCCAGCCAGCCTTTCTCAGTATCTGTGCCGGCACGATGGAGACGCCGCTGGATCTGCGATGGTGACAGCGCATCCAGCTCATTCCAGTATTCGATGCTGGCGGCCAGTTCGGGGCTGTTCGTGTCGCTACCGGTGGGTTTGAGTTGGCCGGTCTTGACCAGTTGCCGGGTGGCTTCATCGATCATGGCCTGTACTTTGTGGCGTGTCGCCGAGGGCAGTTTTTCGAGTGGGAACTTGAGTTGTTTCAGCACGCCCTGGTAGTCACCGTTATGGCGGGCGATTCGCGCCAGCAGCAGCCGCAGTCGGGCTTTCATGGCGGGGTTGAGGCGGGATTCGTCGGTGCCCTGAACGATGCTTTCGGTTTGTTTCAGGTTGCCTGCCATCCAGGCCATCTCTCCCGCCTTGACGCGCCAGGGTTCCGCAGACTCGGGGGTGGGCATTTTGCGCGCCGTGATGAGGTACATGTCGGCGGCTTGCTGGTAGTTATGGGTTTTCTCGTAAGTTCGCGCTTGCTCGATGGGGGTCTCATCGGGCGAGGGTTCGATTGTGTCGGCCGCCGTCAGGCTTGTGATGCAAAGCAGGAGGCAAACGAGAACGGTTCGAGTAAGATGTCGGTATTGGTACATACCTTGAATTTATGGGAAGTTTTTGATGTCACTATTCTATATGACCCCGGGGGAACTGTCTTGAAGCAGTCCGCAGGAATGATGGTTGGTACGTTGTTCGTGGTGGCGACGCCGATCGGCAATCTTGGTGATATCAGTCCGCGAGCGGTGGAGACGCTCAAGGCAGCAGATCGGGTGGCGGCGGAGGATACCCGACGTACCGGCGCCTTGCTCAGTCATTTGGGGATCAGCCGACCGTTGGTGAGTTTGCACAGCCATAATGAGGCGCGGCAGGTTTCGGGTTTGATGGCGCGGCTGGAGGCGGGAGAATCGGTTGCACTGGTTTCGGATGCGGGTACGCCGTTGATCAGTGACCCTGGGTTTCCGCTGGTTCGGGCGGCGCGTCAGAAGGGGGTGCCGGTGGTCGTCTTACCGGGGCCGAGTGCGGTGGTGGCGGCGTTGTCGGTGTCAGGGTTGCCTTGTGAGCGGTTTTGTTTCGAGGGGTTTTTGCCGGCCCGGGCCAGTGCGCGGCGTGAGCGTTTGCGGTTGTTGGCCGGGGAGTCGCGCACGCTGGTTTTCTATGAGTCGCCGCATCGGATTGCTGATTTTGTCGAGGATGCGAGTACATGTTTGGGGGTTGATCGGCCGGTTTTCGTGGCGCGGGAGTTGACCAAGTTACACGAGGAGGGGTTCTTTGGGACATTGGGGGAGGCGGCGGTGTGGCTGGCGGCGGATGACAATCACCGCCGGGGGGAGTTTGTGGTGATTGTGGGTGGCGCGGAGCGGGACTCTGAGGAGAATGTGGATGAGGATCGGTTGTTGCATGCCCTGTCGAAGGTTTTGAGTGTCAAGGATGCGTCTCGAGTGGCAGCGGAGGTGCTCGGCCGACCTCGAAAACAGTTGTATCAGCGCCTGCTGGCGATTGACGAAACCGTAGACGGCAAGTTTTAACCCGGATTTCTCACAGGGTCACGTAGCGGGCCGAGTGAACGCCAGACAGCGCGCCGCATTGGGCGGTCGCAGGCTCTTTCGGTCTTTCGGGGTCAGGCTTGCGTTATTGCGTTATTGGTTGGTGTTCTTCCAACCCCCGCACCCCGACAGGCGG
>CAZTJP010000262.1:0-3535 GCA_964613895.1 uncultured Thiotrichales bacterium
GACAGGATCTTCAGATGCCCGGTGGCTACCCGGCAGGGCCGGGGTCGAGGCGAACTGGTGTCCTTGCCGATGCAGGTAATTCAGCCACTTGTAGAGGAACCGATTGAGCCGCCAGCGACAATCGAGCGCCGAATTCACATCCACCCGCGTCGGCACCACCCAATCCTGCCGCAACCGGCACTTGCGCGAAACCACCTCCGCCTGCACCGAATCGTGACACATCCGAATCAACACATCCGGCCGGTTGTCGCCATCCTCCATCGCATAGGTCAACTCCAGCGTGGTCGTATGACGCGCCTGATCGACCACCCGGAGAATCAGATCATGCGCCCCACTGGCCCGGGAAACATGGCTGCCATCGAGATGCCGCAGATCCGGACAGAGACAACGCAGACGCATATAATTCTGCTCATACAGCTCCATCAACGCATCCAGGCTCCCCGGTCTGGGGCTTTCGCAATAAGAACAAGCATCTGGCCATCGCATGAAAAAATAGTAGCATACCCCCCCAGCAAGGGAAGCGCGCCCAACCGTCTCCGTGACCCAATCGAAATTCCGCGCGACCGTCACCCACAAACAGGAACCCGACATGGCATCAATCGTACAAACCACCCCCTTCGACGACCAGAAACCCGGTACCTCCGGACTGCGCAAACCCGTCAAAACCTTTGCCCAGCCCAACTACCTCGAAAACTTCGTCCAATCCATCTTCGACAACCTGCCCTCGCCACAGGGCGCCCGGCTGGTGCTCGGCGGTGACGGCCGCTACTACAATGACACCGCCATCCAGACCATCATCAAAATGGCCGAAGCCAACCAGCTCTCTGAAATCCTGGTCACCCAAAACGGCATACTCAGCACCCCCGCCGCTTCCCATCTGATCCGCAAATACCAGACCGATGGCGGCATCATCCTCTCCGCCAGCCACAACCCCGGCGGCCCGGACAAAGACTTCGGCATCAAATTCAATACCGCCAACGGCGGCCCCGCGCCCGAAGAGCTTACCGAACGCATCTATCAAACCTCCCGCACCCTCCGCCAATATCGCATTGCCGAACGCGAAGCTCTCGACCTCTCGCAAACTGGCGACATCCAGCGCGGTGACCTGACCATCCGCATCCTCGACCCGGTCGAAGACTACCTCGGACTGATGGAGTCCCTGTTCGACTTCGACCGGATCACCGAATACCTCGCCCAGGCGGGCCACCAAATCGCTTTCGACGCCATGCACGCCGTCACCGGCCCCTACGCCCTCGCCCTGTTCGAACAACGCTTCGGCTGCCCGCCCGGAACCGTCATGCACGGCCAGCCCCTGCCCGACTTCGGTGGCGGCCATCCGGACCCCAACCTCGTGCACGCCCACGAACTGGTCGAACGGCTGTTCGCCGACGACGGCCCGTTCTTTGGCGCCGCCTCGGATGGTGATGGCGATCGCAACATGATCCTCGGACACAAAACCTTCGTCACGCCCAGCGACAGCCTCGCCATTCTCGCCGCCAACGCCACCGCCATCCCCGGTTATCGCAACGGCCTGTCCGGCGTCGCCCGCTCGATGCCCACCAGCGCCGCTGTCGATCGCGTCGCGCAAAAACTCGACCTGCCCTGCTATGAGACACCGACCGGCTGGAAATTCTTTGGCAACTTGCTCGACGCCGATCGAATCACCCTCTGCGGCGAAGAAAGTTTCGGCACCGGTTCCAACCATGTACGAGAGAAAGATGGCTTATGGGCCGTGCTGTTCTGGCTCAACCTGCTGGCCGTGCGGCAACAGCCGGTGGCCGAGATCGTCCAGTCACACTGGCGCGAATACGGCCGCAACGCCTACGTCCGCCACGACTACGAAGAAATCGACAGCGATGCCGCCCATGCCCTGATGGACAGCCTGCGCGACAAACTGCCAACACTGAAAGGAGAAACATTGGCCGGCCGCAACGTCGCCTACGCCGATGATTTTGCCTACACCGATCCGGTGGACGGCTCGACCAGCGCCCACCAGGGCCTGCGCATCGGCTTTGCCGATGGCGGACGCATCGTCTACCGGCTGTCCGGCACCGGCACCCGCGGCGCCACACTGCGCGTCTATCTGGAATCGTACACCACCCGCGAGGCGGATCTGGCGCGTCCGGCATCCGAACTGGTCGAATCACTGGCACGGCTCTCCACCGAGCTGGCCGGGATCGAAGCATTCACAGGCCGAACCGAACCCTCCGTCATCACCTGACACAAGGAAGTCACCATGACCGAACCCTCTGGACACGAGGCATTCATCCCCGTCAGCCGCTTCGCACTCATCGACCGGCTGACGCGCGACCCTGCAGCAACCGATGACTACTCCCGGTTCCTGAACGCACTGGCTGCGCTGCAGCATCAGCACTATCGCCAAAAACTGCAACGACTCAAAATGCTCTACCTGCCGTTCAGTCCCGACCG
The DNA here is from genome assembly GCA_964613895.1 of uncultured Thiotrichales bacterium. Lineage (GTDB taxonomy): Bacteria > Pseudomonadota > Gammaproteobacteria > UWMA-0217 > UWMA-0217 > HyVt-560. Next base: position 2,431 of record CAZTJP010000262.1, read on the forward strand.
CGATACCCTGCGCGTGCTGGAATACAGCGAAGCCGAAAAACAGGACATGCGCTCACAGCTGATCGACGAACTGACCCATCTGCTGGAGCGCGCCAACTACTCACGCATCCACCGCTCCGACCTGGAACGGATCTTCAACACCCAATCCGACTACGGGCTGGCGCTACGGGTCGACCTCTCCGAATACGACGACGTGCTGCTGTTCGCCCGTGGCGCCGGTACCGAAACCGGCGAGCGACGAACCGCAAAAAGCCTGTTCCTGCGCAAGGAATCCTATACCATCCCCATGTTCCAACGCCTGTTCCTGCTGCTCAAACTCAAACCCGAATCGCAACGGCTGGCAGAAATCAAAGACGAGCGCGGCGTCAGTGACCGCAAAGCCCAAAAACTGCTGAAAAAATACCGATCCAAACTCCCGGAAACCATTTCCAGCGACCACATCTACCTGAAAACATTCAAGAACATCCCCCAGATCGACCTCGAAATGCTGTTTCCCAATACCGAGGTCAAACTCAAACCACTGGACAAACTCAAGCTGGGCGTAACCGCCGGCGGTGGCACCGTTGGCAGCGCCATGGGCGCCTTCACCAAGTTCGCGGCAGCCGCCAATCCACTCGCAGCGGCAGGCGTGCTGTTTGGACTGGCCGGTGTCATCTTTCGTCAAGTCAAAAAGTTTTTCACCCAGAAAAACAAATACATGATGGTGATGGCGCAAAAACTGTATTTTCACAACCTGGCCAACAACCGTGGCGTGCTCACCCTGCTGACCGACCGCGCAGAGGAAGAAGCAATCAAGGAATGCTTTCTGCTCTATCATGCGCTGTTCAGAAAAAATACACCCTGTCCCGCCGACACCCTCAAACAGGAAATCGACGTTTTTGTCTCCAAAGAGTTCGGAGCAAAAATCGACTTCGACCTGAACAGCCCAGCCAAAGCGCTGGAAGAAACTGGCATTCTGCAACGCGACCACAACGACTGCCTGTCGGCACTGCCGCCCACCGAAGCACTGGCCCGCATCGAAGCGCAATGGAAAGCCACACTTCAGCAACCGTCGAACCTGTATTGATCTATTCAAGGTGACCCACGACCAACCGACAGTCAGAAC
>CAZTJP010000263.1:0-3528 GCA_964613895.1 uncultured Thiotrichales bacterium
GCGCTATAGGGGGACTTTGGTGCGGCCAGCAACGGTGACCATGGCGCCCCCAAGTCGCCGGAAAAAACGGTCTTGTGCCGGTGGCCGCGATAGCGTGTCACCACCTCCACATAGGCTGAACCCAGAATGTGGCCCGCCGGCTTCAGTTTGATCGCAATCGAAACACCCGCCTGTACGGGAAGTCGATGCCATTCCCCGTAAGGCACGGCCACGATTCGTGCCTCGATGCGTGACAACACACGCTCGGCCAGACGGCGATCGCGCGTGATACCCATGCGGATCGCATCTTTCATCACCGTTGGCAAGAGCTTGGCGGATGGCTCGGAGCAGATAATCGGCCCCTCGAAACCCGCCGCCAGCAAATAAGGAATCCGGCCACAATGGTCGAGATGCACATGTGTCAGCACCAGCGCCTGCAAATGATCGAGTGGAAAGTCGATTGCCAGCCGGTCTGCGCTGGCGTGCCCACCCGAAGTTTCCGCTCCCTGAAAAAGCCCGCAATCCACCAATAGACCGGCTTTGCCATCGATATTCAGTTCATGGCAGGAACCTGTCACCCCGTGAATGGCGCCATGATGGATGAGGGTGGGCATGGAACGTGCTTATTTCGTGATATCAGTTACATACTGGGCCAGTTCATCACGCGTCTCTTCCGATGATACGGCTAGTTTTTCAAGTTCGGCGACCTGACGGCTCAGCGTCGAAAGGTCACGCTGGAAGTGGCTGGCGACATCGGTGAGCGAAGCGGTTTCCAACCGGCGAGCGAGATAGCCGATCACAGCGCGGGCTCTGGCGGCATGGCGATTCCTGCCCGGCGCTCGCAAATCCGTTTCGCTGATCCCCATTTTATTGGAAACGTGGCGTATGATCGCTTGCAGATCGATATCGAAGCGTGAGGGGGTATCCTTGCCCAGTACCCGGCTACGGAAATCATCATCCGCCAATATCCGGCTGTCTTCAGAAAGGCCTTGATGGAACTCCGGACGATAGCCTTCCGCCACACCGTCCCGGACAAAACTGGCGTAGTGTTTGCGCGCCGTGGAAAGCTGTTTGTCGAACTGGCTCAACACCCAGCCCGTCTCCAGCCAGGGAAGTACCTCCATGCCCAGATAGGCGCGATGGCCGCTCCAGGGATAGGCTGCCGGATCCTCGGTCAGCCCGGCACGCACCGGGTTGAGGTGAACATAACGGATGAGCTCCAGCAGATAGCTATCGGCATCGACCAGCAGCGCTTTGTAACGCCCCTGAAAGAGGTGTCCGCTTCGCTCGTAATTATCGTTGATCCAGCGCGTATAACGAAAACCCAGATTCTGCATGATGCGTGACAGCGGTTCATCGGCCACCTGAACCACCAGATGGAGATGGTTATCCATACAGCAGAAGCCGTGAATCCGATGACCAAACCGCTCCACGCCTTCCTGGATCAACAGATAGAGATGATATCGGTCCTGGTCTTCGAAAAAGATATCCTGCCCGGCATTGCCGCGCAGCATCACATGATAGACGCCACCAGGAATATGGATTCTGGGTTTTCTGGCCATTGCGAAATCATAGGTGATCAGATTTCAAAACGCAATAACGCAAGCCTGACCCCATCCTTGGGGTGGGTTAGAAGAATTGGGTGAAGGGGATGTAGTCGAGGGGATCGCCGGGGGTGACGGTTTGGTTGGGGGGGATGATGACGAGGCCGTCGGCCCAGGAGGTGGAGGTGAGTACGCCGGAGCCCTGGTTGGGATAGATTTCAACTTCGAGCCCGTTGGGGCCGGGTTTTTCCCGCGCGCGGAGGTATTCCTGCCGTGAGATGGGGCGTGGCCAGTGGAAGGCGGCGGTGACGCGGTAGCGGCTGGGGAACAGATCGCTGCGGCCCTGCATTTTGCACACGAAGGGCTGGGCGACGATGCAGAAGGTGGAGAATACCGAGACGGGGTTGCCGGGCAGGCCGATGAAAGGGGTTTGTCCGACATGGCCGAAGGCGAACGGTTTACCCGGTTTGATGTTGATGCGCCACAGTTCCAGCGTGCCGAGTTGTTCTACGGCTTTGCGTACGTGATCTTCCTCACCGACAGAAACGCCGCCGGTGGTAATGATCAGGTCGGCGCAATCGCGGGCATTTTCCAGTGCGTGGCGGGTTGCTTCCAGCGTATCAGGGACAGCGCCGAGGTCGATGGTTTCGCATTGCATGGCGTGGAACAGGCCGTGCAATGTGTAGCGATTGGAGTTGTAGATTTTTCCCGGCGGCAGCGGCTCGCCGGGTTCGATTAGTTCATCGCCGGTGGAGAACATGGCGATTTTGAGTTTGCGCCAGACCGGGAGTGTCCGCAGGCCGACCGAGGCGGCAAGTCCCAGATCAGAGGGCCGCAGTGGTCTGCCCTGCTGAAGCACGATCTGGCCTTGTTGGATATCTTCACCGGCCCGGCGAATGTTTTGTCCGGGTTCGGCAGGTTCGGTGAATTCGATCAGCTCGCCGTGGCGGCGGGTCTGTTCCTGCATGACCACGGCATCTGCGCCGGCGGGAATGGGCGCGCCGGTGAATATCCGGGCTGCGGTACCAGGTTGCAGGGGATGGCCGTTTTCGCCCGCACAGATGCGTTGGCTGACAGGCAGGGTGCGGGCCGATGTGGCCTCCAGGTCGGTACTGCGTACCGCGTAACCGTCCATGGCGCTGTTGTCGTATGGCGGCACCTGAATGCCGGATACCTGGTCGCGGGCGAGAATGCGGCCAAGCGCTTTTTCCAGCCCGATATCGACCGATTCATTCATCGGGACCGCAGCCTCGGTAAGCCGCTCCAGCGCTTCCTCGACTGGCATCAAGGCTTGCTTTTGGTGATCGCAGTCACAAGCAGACATGGGTCAGCGTTCCTTCAGCCGTGGCATGATTTCGATCATGTTGCAGGGACGGTGGTCACCATCGAGCTGGTGGACGATGATCTCGTCCCAGCCGTCCTTGCAGGCGCCGTTGGAGCCGGGCAGGCAGAAGATCAACGTGCCATTGGCAACGCCGCCGATGGCACGGGATTGCACCGTCGATGTTTTGATGTGCTGGTATGAGATCCAGCGGAACAGTTCGCCGAAACCGTCGATCTCCTTGTCGAGCAACGGTCTTACTGCTTCGGGGGTGACGTCCCGACCGGTCAGGCCGGTGCCGCCGGTGGTGATGATCACTTCCACCGCCGGGTCGGCGATCCAGCGGGACAGTTCGCGGCGCAGTTCATAGCGGTCATCTTTGACGATGAGTTTCTCGGCCACCCGGTGCCCGGCGGACTGGATGCGTTCGACCAGCAGTTTGCCCGAGGTGTCGGTCTCTTCGGTGCGGCTGTCGGTGACCGTCATGACAGCAATGTTGACGGCACGAAAGCGGGATTCGGATTGGGACGATGCGCTCATATTGGACGAGTCCGGGTGGTTGTGGAATGTGACGCAAGTATACCCTCAGCAAGCGAATGTGTCCCCTGTCGGGCAGGCGGTACACGGCTGATTCACGCTCCGTCGTCATCCTCGCAGGATGCGGGGATCCAGCCACAGGGATGC